>DATMYS010000106.1:0-8489 GCA_035560835.1 Methanosarcina sp. | reverse complement strand
CATATTTAAATTCTGTTATTTCATAACTTATTATTACTAAATTTATATAGGAAGCGCATTATCATGCCTTTGAGCAAATTGTTTAAAAGCGAAGGTCTGGCAGTAACTGCTTATGATGGAGACGATACTGTTCTTCTGGCATTTGATATTGATGAGGAGAAGACGAAAAACCTTGCTGGCTTTGCGGTGAAGGTTATTACTCCGAATAAAGGTCCATACAGTTCGAATGAGTACTGGTTGAAGAACAGACTTAGTTTTAAGAGAGAGCTATCACGTGAAACTGAGCTTACTCCTGAAATGTGGGAGGATTCGAACAAAGCTCCTTTCCAGATATTCCATTGGGTGCATTTTCCGGGGGCAGGTCCTGGGAAGTACGTTTACACTGTTTATGCGTGTTATTTCAATGGCGATGGGTCTGTTGATTTAGGTTCCAGCGTTCAGGCTGAAGTAGACCTCAGTTATCGTGCTTTTCCCAATCTAGAGTTAGGTTTTACGAGAGGGTATATTTCGTCTCAGGCTTATGCTGACAGGTTCGATAATAAGGCTATAAGGCCAAAAACCAAGTCCATTGATTTCGATACTGGTCCATATCAGGCGCAGTATGAATGGCTAGGTGCTCACGCAAGGAAAATGGTTTTCGATTTTCTAGAAGAGTGCTTGAATGATGATTCAATTAGTGTAGACGTGTTCGCTTACGATTTCGACGAGCCTGACATTATTCGAAAGCTTGCTGCTATGGGGCCTCGTGTTCGTGTGTTTCAGGATGATGCCCCGCTACACACTAAACCCACTGCGGTTGAACCTGATGCGGTCAAAAAGTTGGAGCATGAAAGAGCAACGGTAAAAACCGGGCATTTCTCCCGTTTTGCACATAATAAAGTAATGATTCAAAAGAAAAATGGTAAAGCTGTAAAAGTGCTAACAGGTTCAGCCAATTTCTCATTAAGAGGATTCTACGTCCAGGCTAACAGTGTTCTTGTCTTTAATGACCCCATAACCGCTGGACTCTATGAGCAGGCATTCGAACAGGCTTTCAATGATCAAAAAGGTTTTAAATCCTCAACCATCGCATCACAATGGTTTGAAGCAACAACGAATCACAACCCCTCTGTTTCAATCAGTTATGCCCCGCATAAAACTGCATTCTCCCTGGAAACAGTGTCTCAGGCTATAGATTCGGCAAAAAGTTCAGTCTTCTTTGCCGTTATGGAGACTTCTGGCGGAGGACCTGTGATGCCAGCCCTTGGGAACTTGTCAAACAGAGATAATATTCTCTCTCTTGGAACTATCGAGCAAAAAGGCCAATTGAATTTGTTCAAGCAAGGAAAGAATAGTGGAGTGACAAGCTTTGAGTTTCTGGAAAATGACATTCCAGAGCCATTCAAGGAAGAATATAGCGGGGGAACGGGACAGGTTATACACCACAAATTCGTTGTCTGCGACTTTAATGGCGATAATCCGGTCGTATTCTGCGGCTCTTCCAATCTCTCGCAAGGTGGCGAAACAAGCAATGGAGATAATTTGATCGAAATCCGGGATGTAGATATAGCTAACTATTACGCCATTGAAGCTATCCGGCTATTCGACCACTACAGGTTCAGAAGCCTGCATGAAAACAGTACGTCAAACAAACCATTGAAACTCGATATAACAGATAACTGGGTAAAACCGTTCTATAACCCAAACGATCTAAGGTGCCAAACAAGAAAATCATTCATCGGCACACAACAATCTCAAAGGCCGAAGTAACAGCAACTCACAAAAACACAAAAAGAAGAAAAAAATTGATTGGAGGGAATAAGACATCTGAATAATAGGCGAGGTGGGTGAGAAATGGCATACATTAGAAAGAGCTTGTCTCAGATGTCTTTACTACTTTATATTTAGGAGTGATTATATAAGTGCTATTATCTACTGCTATTTAACATGCATTTATTTCAGTACTCATATCTCACTCATTCCAGTACTCATATCTTTACTTTCAATAGAGTGCACCAGCTTAAACGTCATCTACCATTTTTACTCCCAGAACTTCTTTGTCTTCACATAATTTCTCTCCGCAATCAGAATATCCCTGTAAAATGCCTCTTCATCCACCCTCATCTTTTCAATCACCCTTGACGCCGTTTCAGGCCCGATTCCCCGGCTGGCAAGCGCAATAACTGCCTTTTTTCCCTGCGAGCGGACTATGCTTGCGTTTCTGTAAACTCTCTGTATCCGTTTCTTTTCTTCAGGGGAGATTTTGACCTTTTTTGCCTGCTTTTTAACAAGGTTTATTTCCTCTTCTTCCCAGGGTTTGAGGGCTGCAATCATTCTGGACTCGCAGACCGGGCAGACGATTTCTTCAGGGACGCTCTTGACCTGCCTGCGGGAAGTCCATTTCTTGCAGTTCGTACAGAATAAAACGATTCTGTCGTTCATAATGCGTTCCTTAAGGGCAAGGACAATTGAACGGTCGGCTTTTTCCGGAGCTACCAGGTCTTTTTTCATGGAAAAGCCGGCTGAGCCAATCGGGGTTGGCAGGGAGACTTCGACTGAAATCTCGCCGGCTGCTAGTTTTGTAAGGACTTCTTTTGTCCTGGGGACATCAAGCAGGTCGTGGAAAATTTCGCGGATTACCTCATCGTACATTGAGGAGCCCTGGTAGATTTCCAGCAGTTTTTTCATGCTGATCCGGTCGTAGTCAATGTCCCTGGAAAGAGCTCCGAATTTTCGGGCGACGTGGACCATTTTCCATTTCATCAGGGTTGTGTTTTTCAGGGTCATTTCTATGATCGGTTCAACGTGCTCGGGGCGGAGGGAGAGCAGCATGTCCCGGATCTGGGCAGGGCCTACCCGCCGGGGAAGGGTCAGCCTTATCCTGTACGGGTCCACTTCCTGGGCGACACTGCTTCCGAAGCGGGCTGAAAGGAGCGAAGTCAGGACTCGGGCAAGGGTACCGTTTGTATTATGGCCGAAACAGGCGTTAAGGGTCACAGCATCACCTTCGTCTTCGATTACAATTGTATCCGCATCAGGCAGCGGAAAGCCTCCTTCGACGTGGTCGCGCACCAGGCGGATTACTTCGAGCACGGCAGTCCTTGCTACGGGATATTTTGCCTGGAGCTGTTCGGCAATGGCTTCGTCGTCAAGTTCGGCAGGTATAAAGGCTGCAATTTCCGCTCTGAGTTTTCCTACATTCTGAGCTACCTCAAAAGGCACAGGGATTTCTTCGCCTGTCCAGCTCGGAACCTCGCCTGAGCCTTCCACAGGCTCGACTTTGATCCTGTCCTTTCCCTGCTCGCGGTCAGGCATCTCAACGACCCGCCACATATAACCTTTCGTTATGAAAACGGCGCCAGGTTCTGCAAAATTCACGACAAAAGCTTCGTCCAGCACGCCGACAGATTTCCCACTTACAATATCATAAATCTCATACTTTTTTTCATCCGGGATCATGGAGAGGTTTTCGTAATAGTATTCACGGCTTTTTCTGCGTCTCTTGACTATATTTGAACCTTTTTCACGCCAGACCAGTTTGTAATCCCCTATCTGGTCCACAACCCTCCGCAGTTCCTCAATACGCAGGTCACGGAATGGGTACGTCCGCCGAAGAATCCTGAGAATTTTATCAATTTCAACCTCCCCGAAATCCATAACCATACCTGCGATCTGGTTTGCCACGACATCCAGGGATTTAATGTGTGGAGAAACGTCTTCCACTCTGCCTTCCAGTGCTGCTTTCGTAATTGCCATACTTTCTGCAGTATCGTCGACTTCCATAGAAATTATAGTACCCCGTGAAATCGAATGTAGCTTATGCCCTGCTCTTCCTACCCTCTGGAGCAGCCTTGAAACCTGGCGAGGGGACCCGTATTGAATTACCCGGTCGACATTTCCGATATCAATCCCGAGCTCCATCGACGAAGTACAGATAAGGCCTCTGAGGGCTCCGGATTTGAAAGCTTCCTCAGCCTCCACACGGGCTTCGAAAGAAAGCGAGCCGTGGTGCACGCCTATCGATGCCCCAAGTTTCCGGAACCCGGCAGCCAGAGCCTCAGCACTCTGCCGCGTATTTACAAAAACGAGAGTAGACTGGCTCTCTTCAACAATTTTCTTGATGCAGATTAGGTGAGACGCAAACTCAGGCTCGCAACCTACTGCTTTCGCAATTTCCAGGACTTCTTTTTCCCATATCTTTCCCTCTTCCGAAACTTGAGGGTTAACCACATTGAACTCAAGCAGTTTCAACAGGGCTACCTCAATTACAGTAAAATCCCTTCCATTGCCTGCCAGGAACTTTGCAATTTCCCAGGGATTCCCGACTGTCGCAGAAAGCCCGATTCTCTGAAACTCCCCTGAAATTTCCACAAGCCTCTCAAGCCCAACAGCCAGCTGAGCTCCTCGTTTTGAACCTGCAAGCTCATGGATTTCGTCTACTACCACATGGGTTACGGTTTCGAGATTCTGCCGCAGGCGAGAACCCGTAAACATTGCCTGCAAGGTCTCTGGGGTCGTGATCAGCACATCAGGAGGATTTCTTGACTGGCGCTGCCTCTCGCTTTGTGGAGTGTCTCCATGCCGAACCTGGACTTTGATGTCGAGCAGCTGCCCGAGAATCTCAATACGAGAAAGCATATCCCTATTAAGCGCCCTTAACGGAGTTATATAAAGAGCCGAGATTCCCGTTCTGGCTTCCGGTTTCTTTTTCAGGATACTGTCAAAAACAGGCAGCACGGCTGATTCAGTCTTGCCTGAGCCTGTAGGAGCTATCAAAAGAGTATGCTTTCCATCCATTATGTGAGGAAATGACCTTTCCTGAGGTTCTGTGGGTTTTGTAAAACCAAGAGTTTTGAGAGCTTCCTGAATTTTTGGATGAAAGGTGCTGAAAATGTTATGAAATGTCATATTTTTGTAATCGGTTTTTAGTTAAGATGTTCAATTATTGTGTTAGTCGACACCAGTATAAATAATTCTATGCAATCATGGAAATAAAGTGAGCGAGAGAAATGGATAAAGAAAAGAGAAGAGCTTCAGAAAAACATGAAAAGTCAATATGAGCGTTCAAATATATCCTTATTTCCCAAAATTTAAGCGCATAAACTTCTTTCCTTTTTGGATCATTTCAATTAATGCTCATCTGCGCATGAATTTGCTCTCTTTTGCCCTACAATATGAAACTATTAAATACTACTATGCGCTTATAAAATAAGCGCATATGAAATCTACACTCCGTATCAAGAAAATAAATGGAATTGAGTACTGGTATGAAGATATTCCTTACTATGACAACGAAAAGAAGCAGATTCGCCATCGATCCAAATACGTCGGTAGAAACGTAAATGGTAAACCTGTTAGAGTTCGAGATACATTGAACTCCAATGAGGAAATGCCTTCACCTTCCAGCAAACCCATAAAAGCTTACAACTATGGCGAACTTCTCCCCTTGCAGAAAATAACAGATGAACTTCGGATTGGAGAGTATCTTGGAGACCTGCTCAATGAAAAAGATAGGAACACGATACTTGCAATGGCACTCAATCGTATAACTCGTCCTACAGCTATGTATAACCTTAAAACCTGGTACGAAAATTCTGTTCTTTCTCTTGAGTGGCCTGAGTTACCTCTAAAAAGTCAAAACATTAGCAACTTACTTGCTAAAGTAGGGGACAGCGACACTCCATCTATATTTATGGGCAAAATGCTCAGAAATCTTGAGACAAAGCGTACATTGGTATACGACCTTACCAGTTTATCAAGTTACTCTCAACTGATAAATCTCCTTGAATACGGATATAATAGAGATGGTTTCGATCTTCCTCAAATGAACCTTTCCATGATTGTGGATAAAGAAAAAGGTATTCCTGTTATGTATGATATATATTCAGGAAGTATTGTTGACGTTACAACTCTTAAAAACACAATCAAAAAGATAGAAGCTTACGGAGTGGAGAATTACACATTGGTAATGGACAGAGGATTCTTTAGCAAGGGTAACATTGAAGAGCTGCTCCATGAAAAAATTCCTTTCGTTATGCCGGCTACTATGACGCTTAAAAATGTCAAGGAGCTTATGAGTTCAGCACAAAAAGACATTGAAAGTCCAGAATACCTTCATAAATTTAGCAAGAAACCGATATTTGTAAAACCAGTTATTCTTGAACAAAAAGAGTTTACAATCAATGGATACTGTTTCTATGATCCAAAAAGGGAACTGGAAGAGAAGAACGCATTTTACTCTCGTCTTTATGACGTGAAAGAAAAACTGGAAAAAACAGCGATTCCAGAATGGAGAAAAGCAGAAGAAGTGTTCAAAGAGAAAGCCAGGGAAATGGCAGGCTTTTATTCATGGAAAATTATAGATAGTCATTTCAGAATCAATATCAAGAAAAATGCGGTATCTCAGAGAGTAAACAGAATGGGGAAATTTTTCCTTTTCTACAATGGAAAACGCGACTGGATGGAATGTCTTACTACATATAGAGAAAGGGATATTATCGAAAAAGGATTCAAATCAATGAAAAATGATATTCAATCACTTCCTCTAAACACGAACAAAGATTCGACAACAAAGGGGTTCATATTTATCTGTTTCATCGGACTCATAATTAGAATGAGGCTACTTAGTATAATGAGGGAGACTAAGATTCTCGAGGAATATACAGTTGAAAGTTTACTCTTAGAGCTTGAAAATATAAGAAAAGTAAAATTGCAAAATGGGGAAGTAATAGTTACAGAACTCACAAGAAAGCAAAAAGAAATAATGGAAAAATTGAATTTATGCGCTTAAAAATAAGGAAGTTAGGTATCAAAAACTTTTCCTGAGATCAGTAAGGCCAGGTTATTTTCTTTCATTCCCTCTACAAATTGGCTCCTGAAATAAACCCTTATTTTTGGATATTTCTCTCGATTACGAACTCAGGGAGCTTGAAATCCAGGCAAGATAAACCATAAGAAGAAAGAACCCCCCCACGGGGTCATATATCTTGGGAAATTTTCTTTCTCGATTAAAAGAGTTAAAAGTCCCCTTTTTCCGGCTATCCTTCCTGTCGATGCTCCTGAAGATCTTTCCTCTACTATGATCAGTCGTACACGTTAAGATACCCGTTTACGGAATAAGTGCAGTCATATACAGACAGGAATAATCTGCCCTTAAAAATATATTAAGGCTAGAGTGATAAAAAGATATAGAGGAAAGAAAAGGAACTTGATACAAATTATTATTGGTTCTATTACTTGAGCCTGAAATTCAGGAGGGCCCAGCGCAGGTAATCTTTGTAATCAATCGTGAAATCCACAACCTCAAGATATTTGTCCAGGATTTCTCTATTGTCTATAAACATTTTGAAAGACCTTTCTGGGAAACTATGGATTAACCTGGAAAAAATAAGGGAATATTTAAGATGAGTTCCGAACTCTGCCTTACAAATAGATTCGTATTTATGAAGATCTTTTAGCTTTCCTCTCTCCTGACAAATCTCGGCAAGCACGTCGGCAGCAAACTGCCCTGATCTAATAGCATAGGCTAACCCTTCACCTGAAAAAGCGTCCACAAATCCGGCGGCATCTCCAACGAGGAGAACTCTGGAGCCAGTAATTCTCCTTTTAATACCTCCCCTGGGAATCTTATGCCCGTACACTTTGTAATCCCCAGTAAAACCATTATTCTTCAGGAACTTAACCATTGTATCCTTCGGATGAGGAAAATCTTTGACAACCCCGAAGACTCCAACGGAATAATAAGTTTTATGAGGAAAAATCCAGCCGTATCCACCGCTCGCAACCCCTAACTGCAGTTCCACGTTTTTTCCCAGGTGTTCTTTAATTTCTCTTTCTTCAGCAGGGATTTCAGCAACTACGGATATCCCGTATTCCTCCCTGGTATCTGCAGGCCTAACGCAGGTTTTGAGGAGCCCATGTGCCCCTTCGGCAACAATAGCAAATTTTGCCTGATAAGTTTGTTCTTTTGTAATTACTTCCACAAATTCAGATTTTTCCGTACAGCTCAGAACCTTTTCTCCGGTATGGACTTCAATTCCGGTTTCTTTCGCCTTTTTGAGCAAGAAGTTATCAAAAACAGCTCGAGATACCAGCGAAGAGATATTGTGATCCTTGTGCACCTCGATTATCTGATCTTTGAAAACACCCCTCACGCCCGTGACTTCCCACTCAATAATATCCTGAGGAAGCTCAAAGTCAAGGTAAGAAATAGCATGAGCTGAAAGTCCTCCTCCACAGGGTTTGTATCTGGGAAACTCTTCTTTCTCAAGCAGCAATGTGTTTAAGCCAAGCTTTCCTGCTCTTCTTCCAGCTGAGGCTCCAGAAGGTCCTCCTCCAATTATTATTAGATCATACATAGGAATCCCAAGTTAAGGAAAAATAAACAGGGTAAACTATTATGAACGATAGTCTGCACTGCTTTTTTGAAAATCAACGTTTTTATTGATAAGATTTTCGGAAAATATTATAATAATGAAGAGTTATAATGTTCCATTATGATAGTTTAGGTC
>DATMYS010000105.1:0-4069 GCA_035560835.1 Methanosarcina sp. | reverse complement strand
CCGCCGATCAAAAAGTAATAACAACTGGACCGTATGGCATAGTACGCCATCCATTGTATGTTAGTGGTCTCATTATGATGTTAGGCACCCCTCTCGCGCTTGGCTCGTGGTGGGGTTTACTCATATTTATTCCTTTTACGCTGGGAATTATCTGGAGACTTCTCGATGAGGAAAAGTTTCTATCTAAAAATCTGCCAGGCTATAATGGATACTGTCAAAAAGTTCGTCATAGGTTAATTCCATTTTTGTGGTAGGTATTGTCATCAGTTATAGTCAACTCAACAATTAATCAGGGCTTACACACTTGGTGGTAGATTCTGGAAAATATTGAGGAATTGAGGGGGTTGCTCAACTAAAAATTATAAATACCCTATCATCTGAAACGAATTTTCATTTCAGTCGGATCTCCCGTTCTATTACAGTAGTGTGAGCCAGCGTAAATTTGATTATGGCAAGATATGTATCTAAAAGGGGTTTAGGTTCTAAAAGGGATTTAGGTCCTAAAAGGGGTTTAGGTTCTAAAAGGGGTTTAGGTTCTAAAAGGGGTTTAGATACCATGGTGAATATTAATGTTAAGCGAGTTTCAAAAGAGAAGTTACAGCAGGAAGTTGAAGACCATATAGTTTCTGGGTGGAAGCTTAAACGGCATAATGAAAATGTAGCTATTTTAACCAAACCTGGTGGGTGGGGTTCTGGGGCTGGTCACATATTGGTATTCTTGTTAACTGCCTGGTTGACTATTTTTATTGGTAATTTCATTTATGCCTTATATTGTCGACTTACTTCCGGTAGCGAATTGCAGATTAAAGCTGATGATTAAATTGGATTTGTGCAGTTTCTGAGATTCAGGTACATACTGGCCAAACTTTAGATGAGGCGTCACCGGCCTGATAAGAACCCGATGCCGGTGTATATTGCAATCAGGTAATAGCGGTAGTGATAACCTACTAGTAGAGATGACCTAGTGGCAGTGACAAAACTCCAGAAAAAAGGAGATTGTCGAATCAGATTGGAGAAAATAAAATGAATATATCAAGAAAACCCTGGCCTACTTCACTGGGAATATTTGCAATCTGGCTAATTGTTGTTGTGGGAGGAGGGCTGCTGCAGGTTAGAGGCCAGCCCACTCAACTTGATGAATTGGTTAAAAGTCAGCTTATTTTTGGAGTGCTTGTTGCAGTAGTCTTTTTGACTGGGGTAATTACCTATTTAAACTGGTGGAACCAGATTGGATGGAAAGGCCCGAATAATTCACGAAATATGCACCTGTTATGGTTACCGGCCATGTTTCTTTTCTTCCTGCTAGTGATAGTTTTATTTACAGGCCTGCCGCCAACCCGGATACTTTTAATAGTGATTATCAATACCTTGATGGTAGGCATTAGCGAAGAGTTGATGTTTCGAGGTTTGTTGTTTCATGGGGCCTCGTCATCATTTGGGATCTGGCGTGCAGTGTGGATCACGGCGGCTATTTTCGGTTCGGTCCATACGTTAAATGGCTTAATAACCGGAGACTTTAAGGCGAGCGTAGTTCAGGCTTTTTTTGCAGGTATGTTTGGTGTCTGGGCAGTAGCCTTGCGGGTTCGCCTCGACACCGTAATTCCTTTAATCATCATTCATTGGCTGTGGGATTGCCTTGCGTTTCTTCTTACAGGTTCCTCTCAGGGACTGTTGTTGTTACTCTTTTCGTTTATTCTATTCTTTTATGGCATCTGGCTATTACGGAGCTTTCGATCAACCGTTGCTCCGTTTGATCAAAACCGTTGCGCCGGTTTATCACGCCGATAGGGTTTGGGGCTAAGGTCCTCAGACTCAAACATTGCTAGGGGTTTTCGGTCAAGCCTTTTTTGAAAAGGGTTGCGGGCAAGCAATTTTTTAAAAAGGATTGATTTTCAAATACATATGGTCACCTGACTCCACTGGAGATGAAGATTATGTCAGCAATAAGTTTTAAGCAGGTTTTCCAGGAATATCCAGATTTTCTCAATCGAAGGAATGAAGATTCTTTCCGAAGGGCAATGCGCATCTTTGATCGTCGGCCCGAAAGAAATCATTTCCATATCCTCATACACCGAACCAATTATTCCGCATTCAAGCCCTGCGTGAATCACTCTAATCTCGGGCTTTTCTCCAAAAGTTTCGGTGTAAACTTTCTTGCATTTTAAGAGCAGTTCCGATTTCAGTTCTGGCTCCCATGCAGGATATCCTGGCTCATGTCCAATCCATGCTCCTGCAAGCTTTGCGACGGCTTCCACCTTTCCGCTAATTTCAGCCAGCCTGGGATTATTTGAACTGCGCTGGCTTGATACGATCACTACTTCATTTTCAGTAGTCCTTACCGTTGCAAGATTATTTGATGTTTCGACAAGCCCCTGAATAGTGTCCGACATCCTGTAAACCCCATGTGGCAGCCCCAGGATCAGTTTTATCAGTTTTTCTTCGGTCCCTGGTGAAAAGACCCGAACACATGATACTTCTTCTATGGGGATCTTCTCTTCTGCAACTTCAAAGATTATTTCCCTGCTAATTTCTTCAAGATTCAAAATGAGTCCAGGATCGGTATTTTCATATTCAGCTTTAAATACATGCCTGAGACCTGCCACAGCTTTCTCGACCTTGTTGAGTTTTTCCCTGTGGATTGCAATAAAGGCTTCTGCAGTACTGGGAATAGCATTATGGACACTCCCCCCGTTCAGCAGGACAAGCCTT
Source organism: Methanosarcina sp. (assembly GCA_035560835.1). Taxonomy (GTDB): domain Archaea; phylum Halobacteriota; class Methanosarcinia; order Methanosarcinales; family Methanosarcinaceae; genus Methanosarcina. The sequence continues at coordinate 1,360 of DATMYS010000105.1, read as the reverse complement.
AGATTTTCTGCCCCGAGCTTTTCCCTGAGCCCTGCGAGTACCAGGGAGAGCAGCTGTATTCCATTTGCGCGCTGCCTACTGATTTCAACTCCGGAATGCCCGCCTTCAAGCCCCTCAACCGAGAGCCTGAAAAATTTGAATAAATCTTCTTTTTCAATGTCAAGTTCTTCCCACTCAACAGAGAGTGTAATCAGCGAATTTTGCCCGCCTGCACATCCTATTACAAAAACGCCTTCCTTCTCGGAGTCAAGATTCAGAAGTATTTTTCCTTCAAAAAAGCCGGCCTCAAGTCCCCTTGCTCCTGTCAGGCCTGTTTCCTCGTCCACCGTAAAAAGCAGCTCAAGCGGTGGATGCCTGATTTCTCCTTTCTTCCCTGCTTCTGCCAGCACCAGCCCAAGTGCAAGGGCAATCCCATCATCCGCACCTATGGAAGTTCCATCTCCCCGCATCCAGTCCCCATCGCAAATGCATCTTACAGGGTCTCTTGAAAAGTCGTGTCCGGAGCCCTTACATTTCTCGCAGACCATATCCATATGCCCCTGCAGAATAAGTGTGGGAGAATTCTCATATCCAGCCGTTGCAGGGGCTTTGATAAGCACATTGTTTAAAGAATCGGCTTTTACCTCAAAACCTCTGGACTTGCCCCACTCCTGCAGCCAGGTTGAAATCTGTTCTTCATGCTTTGAACGTCTCGGGATTTTATTAATTTCTTCAAAAACTTCGAGGATCTGTTGAGTTTTAGGATGCATAGGGATCAATTTTTGTTTCTTCATGGGTTGTTTATAGATTTGTTTCTCAGGATAGTCATTTGGTTATTATTAGAGGGTTATTGTTAGTTGTTATCACGATTATTATTAGGTTGTTACTAAGGATTTTATCAGTTTAGTTTTTACTGAACTACGTATTTTTATAATTAATTGAAAGTCGTATGTAGTTTGAATAAACTTGAATAGGACACCAAAATTATACTTATTCAGTTCTAGTAGGATTATATTGAGTTATTGCTTGCAATTTGAGGCCAAATTCTAAGTTTTAAAGCCAGATAAGTATAACATAGCAATACCAAGCATTCGATGCAACAAAAATAAGAGAAAGAAGGTAAACATCTCAAACTAGCTTAAAATCAGTTAAAAAATTAGATTGTGAGGATCAGTTACTGAAAATCATAAAAAAGGTAATCCTCAATCTGACAAAAAGATTACTTTTATTTTTTCAGATTTGACCTATGATCCTCACTATCCTTTGGCTTTGATCTTTTTGTGTCCCATTTTAAGGGTTATCTACTTTCAGAGTATATACCCGGTCTTGTGTTCGTTGTTATTTTTATGTATTTTGTCTTCGTTACAGTACTGCTGCCTGC
>DATMYS010000104.1:0-12480 GCA_035560835.1 Methanosarcina sp. | reverse complement strand
ATCTTTTCCTATATACTGATTTCTCGACAATGAAGCGAAAATTCTGTAAATTCGAATCCGCATCTCTGAATCTGCATCTTTGAATCCAGCTTTGAAAAAAGGTTCACTTCATCATTCGTGCAGGAGCTGATTCATTAAAATCAAAAAATTGGGAGACATCTGTTAACAAATCTGCAGATAAACATATGGTCTCTTCTGCTTTATGCAAAAAAATAACATGTCAGTAAATATGAAGGATATTGAAGATACAATACCTTTCATGCTTACGACTATAGTTTCTTTAATTTGAACGATTCTTCTTGTAAAAGATCCACTCGTGAGGCAGATCAATAACTGCGGTCATGTATTCATCTCTTTATATTCCGACAGCAGTTTCTGGTAGAACTGGTCGTCAGGGTTCTCCGCAATCAGCTCGTCAAGTGCATCTTTGTAGACCGTACTGTCAATGTGTTCCTCAATCTTGACGTCCGTATTGATGTATCCGCTGTCCTTCATCATCTGATAGTATTCCTTTACACCTTTTGTGTTGGGATCAGGTGAGGCATAGAAATAATTACTCCAGGTTGACCGGCGGATCGCTTCTCTATCGATCTTGACATATTTCTGAATGTCATCAACAGATTTATTTTGATTTTCGCTGAAAAACTTGTATGCCTTGATTAATCCTTTCTCAAACTTCACGTAAGTATCTCTGTCTTGATTTAAGGTCTCGGTCTTCAGCGCAATCCGGCAGCATGGATGGTTATCATAGTACTGATATGAGTATGATGCTATGGACAGTCCCTGTTGCTGTGCAAGTATTTCATATGGGATCCATATTATCCCACCATCGGCTTTTCCGGTCTTTACTGCCTCCAGTACTGCATTGGGAGAACCTAACTCAATGAAAGTCACATCCTTTTTCCAGTCTATGCCTGCTTTCTTCAGTGCGGACTTATAGACCAGGTCTCCATTGGACATAGTTATTGTCGCAATTTTCTTACCTTTCCAGTTGTTGAGGTCTGCAAGAGCCTTTGAATTTTCCGGAGAAGTCACCAGAAATTGACCTTCACTCATCAGCCCACCTATAATTGTAATATCGGCTCCTTGCGCAATGTAAGTGGCAGGATCGGACGTCCCGGCCCCCACTGTATCGAGCTTGTTACCAAATAATGAATTATAACCTTCTGTGCCTTTTGTGAACTGGTAAAGTTCCACGTTTAAGCCTTCTTCAGTCCAGAAGCCCTCTTCCTTTGCTACAAAAATAAGCGCGTCCCCGTTTGAAGGCAGGTATCCGTGCCTTACAGTCTTGAGTCCGGAAGTTGAGGTATTAACATTCTGTTCGGCAGGGGTTGAGGTATTCACTTCCTGTGAACCGTCTGAACTCGAAGAGCTTCCCTGGTTCAGCAGGACTACACCAATGCCTGCAAGCACAATTAAAGCAATAAATATCCCGAATATATGTTTTTTATCCATAAGTACCTCCATCGAGGTTCTTCTGGCTGATGCCAAAAAACCATTAACCGAGGTGTCCATAGGATAATGAGGAATTTATAAATCGATATTCGAGTAAAAATGACCTCTAATTATACATAAGTCGTTTAATTCAGGCAAAATTGCCGCATTTTTCAGCTTTGTTTCACCTCTAAAGCTGTTTTTGCCGCAAAAAGTTCAAAATCGCGATTTTTCTGCCAATAATGGCTTGATTCTCAGCATATAAATCTCTTGTTTTCGTGCATATATCATAGATCTTTGGTTAACGAAGAATCATAACTCGGGTTCATTTTCAGAATAGTTTCCTGAAATGTATCAGGGCATTCATTAAGGCACTCATAAGATTTCTTCCGTCTCTGGGCTGGAATCGTATATCAATCTCGGGTTATGGAAATAAAATAAGCAAAAAATAAGAGGCAAAATCAGATGCAAAAGCGACAGCTTTCAGTCAAGATTATCTTTTAATCTACGATCTGAGGCACTATATGGTGTAATACATGAATTATAGATCAAACTTATATCTGGAAAAAAGCTCACATAAGATCTCCTTCCCTTCCGGCTTTAAATTTTTATGGAGGGATCAAAACGGCAACAATTGATCTGAAGAATATCTCGCTGACCTATGGAAATAATGGCACAGGCCATAAAGCCCTCTCAGATGTTAACCTGAGCATAGGAAATGGAGAGTTCACTTCCCTGATTGGTCCGTCAGGCTGCGGAAAAAGTACGCTAATTGATGTAGTCTCGGGACTTCGTTTTCCATCCGAAGGCTCTGTCCTCATAGATGGGGCCCGCGTAAAGGGACCGGGAACTGACCGGGGTACTGTATTTCAGGATTATTCACTCTTTCCCTGGATGACCACATTTGAAAATATTTGCTTTGCAATTGAACATGCAAAAAATGCTGGGGAACGCAAAGAGATAGAGAAAACGGCACAGAAGTTTCTTGAGCTTGTAGGGCTTGGAAAATTCAAGGATGCATATCCAGGTACTCTTTCAGGTGGAATGAGACAGAGGGCTTCAATCGCCAGGATGTTCTCTATGGATCCTAAAGTCTTCCTTATGGATGAACCCTTCGGAGCTCTTGATTCCCTCAACAGGATATATATGCAGGACCTTCTTCTGCACCTCTGGTCCGAAAGAGAAGAGCGCAAAACAGTCCTTTTCGTTACGCACGATATAGATGAGGCTCTTTTGCTTTCAGACAGAGTTGCTATCATGACACATTCTCCAGGGCGTATAAAAGAAATAATAAAAGTGCCGTTCCCCCGGCCAAGACTCCGTAAAGACCTCAGTATTCAGCCCAGTTATCTTACTCTAAAGTCACACCTGCTTTCGATATTATATGGGGAGACGATAGAAGAAACCGAAAAGCAGGAAAAAGAATTGAGGAGGGTTGTATGATGTCTGAAAATAGCTTTAGCTCAGGCACTGTGATTGGAAGAAGCAGAATAATATCTAACAACATCTTCAGGTCAGTAGCTGTTTTTGCCATTTTGTTTGCTACTCTTATTATGACAGTGGGATTTCCGGACTCACCTGAACAGGCGGTAAATGACAATAGGGCATTTGTTGCTTTTCTTCTTCTGATTACAGCCATATACGGAGCAAAGGTATACTTAAATTATGAAAAGATTGTTTCGACCACTGATATATTTCTGATCATTTCTCTGGGGTTATTTCTATGGGAACTGCTTTTTGGAAAACTTGCGCTGCTCGATTCTTTCATATTTCCAGGTCCAGCGAAGGTTTTTATGGTCTTCCAGACCGATACCAAACAGATGACAGAGGGAATCGTCAGTTCTCTGGGCATCCTTTTTGCAGGGTACTTTCTTGCTCTTGCCCTTGCTATTCCGATAGGACTTTATGCTGGCTGGAAAAAAAGGCTGTTTGATGTGACTTATCCTATTGCGAAAACGGTATCTCCCATCCCGGCGACTGTATATTTACCGTATTCTCTAGTGCTTTTGCCAACCTTCAGGGCATCTTCGATCTTTTTAATTTTCATAGGGGCATTCTGGCCCATCCTTGTTGGCTGTGTTAATGGAGTGTTTTCAGTAGACTCCCGACTCATCAATTCTGCTCGCACACTCGATCTTTCGGATTACCAGATGGTGAGGAGGATTCTATTGCCGGCTGCACTGCCGTCTATATTTTCGGGTGCAATGATAGGGCTGATACTATCATTTATTACGCTGACCGTGGCTGAAATGATTGCGGCAACATCCGGTCTTGGCTGGTATATCCAGTATTACCATCAGTTTGCAAACTATGACAAAGTAATTGCAGGCATGATCCTTATGATAATGGTTGTTATTGGGATCATGAACATCTTTGACCGTATCCAGAGGCACTTTTTGCGCTGGCACCCGACATATGGAGAAAGGGAGAACTCTGCTTCCTCTCTCTAATAATTCAAAAACACATTGGCATTGGAGGATCTTAATTTAAATGAGAGATTCTTAGAACTAATTTAGATTCTCTTTATCAATGCCATATGTGCAGCATTAATTGACTTCGAAATGGTTTCAGGACTTTTTTACCTCAATTTTTTTCAGGCTTGATTGTAGTTTTTCATGAAATACTATTCTCTGTAGACGTTTGTATTCACAAGCTCGATCATCACAGTCACTCTAATCAAAGGACATATTTTATTACTTCTTTTGATTTTGGGGTAGTTTAAAGATTTCTCTTGCTGTTTCTCTTGCTATAGTACTTTTTATAACTTGCATGGTTTTTGAAGAAAAGAATATCAAGATACTGTACTAAGAAGTAATATAAACAAAAGATATATCTATGGAATCAGAGAAGAATCTATAGAGCAGAGAAAGGGACATACAGGGGTTACAATCTTCATTTACCTCATTATAAACAGGATGATGTTGGCTTCAGAACCTGGGGCTTTATAAACTTAGGCGAATTTTGGAAATCCAGGTATCGCTGGTTCTTAATTCTAATCTCCAGAACGTGCAGGCTTTAAATGAGTACGGCCTGAAGAGAAAATGAGGGAGAATAAAGTGGAGAGATTTGTTTCTGAGAATCCCGATCCCATACTGAGGATCGGAAGGGATGAAAGGGTTATCTATTCTAATAAGGCAGGTGAGCTCTTCCTTCAGGAGTGGAACATAAGGGTAGGAGAGAAAGTTCCCATCTCCATAGGAAATTTTTCAAAGAGAGTGATTTTCCGAAAAGATCCTGAAAAGACACAAATCAAAGTTGGAAAAAGAATTTATCTGGTATCGTTTTACCCGCTCGAAGCAGAGGAACAGGTAGATGTCTATGGATATGACATAACTAACTATAAAAAACTGAAGGAAAAACTTCGCATCAAAGAGAAGCAGAACGATGCACTTAACCAGATGGGAAGAATGGCTCTCAGGTGCGAAAGTCTGCAAGCTTTTATGGACAAAAGTGTAAAGCTGGTTGCAAAGACTCTTAGTGTTGAATACAGTAGAATCCTTGAACTTTGTCCTGACGGAGATTTTCTGCTCAGGGCAGGGACAGGCTGGAAGCCGAGCCTTGTGGGTAAATCAATTGTCAAAGGAAGCAAAGGATCCCAGGCAGGATACACCTTATTTTCAAAAATCCCGGTAATCGTAAGAGATTTTAAAAAGGAAGAGCGTTTCAGTGCCTCAACCGTTATGAAAGATCATGATGTAGCCAGCGGGATCAGTGTGGTTATAGGCAAAATGGAAAATCCCTTCGGGGTATTGAGCGCACACTCAAAAAAGCCAAGAAGATTTACTGCAGATGACACGTATTTCCTTAAATCGGTAGCTTTTCTCATTTCAGAGGTAATAGAGCGCAGGCTTGTTGAAGAAGAACTGCGCCAGTATAAGGAAAAACTGGAAGAACTCGTTAGAGAAAGGACTTTCGAACTCGTGAAAACAAACAAAAGGCTTACCGAAGAGATTGCAGGACGCAAGCAGGTCGAGAAAGCCCTTCAGAATAATGTCTATTTTCTGAAGACTTTGCTTGATGCCATCCCTTCCCCGGTATTTTACAGAAACCTCAAGGGAATCTACCAGGGATGCAACAAAATGTTTGCCAGTATCCTTGGTCTTCCAGAGGAAAAAATCGTAGGGCACTCCATGTTTGAGTTCAGGAAGCAGTTTTCAGACGAGGCTATCAAAATCTCTACTTTTTATGATAGAATACTCCTTAAGGAAGGCAAAAGCATACCTTACGAATTAAAAATCAAGTTCGCCATAGATGGGAAAGAAAGAGATTTTCTTGTCCACAAGGCTACTTACAGCAATATATCCGGGGAGGTAATCGGGATAGTAGGTGTGATGCTTGATATTACCAAACGTAAAAAAGCCGAGAAGGCCCTTATCGACTACGCAGATGAACTCGAGCGGTCTAACAAACTTAAAGATGAACTGAAAAAGGTAATTAATAGTAGTCCTGTAATCGTTTTTTTATGGAAATATGAGGAGGGCTGGCCGATTGAATTTGTTTCTGAGAATGTTACCAGATTGGGTTATGATGTGGAGGATTTTGCTTCAAACAGACTTCTTTACAGAGATATTGTACATCCCGAAGACCTGAAAAAAGTGGCTGACGAGCTTAAGATGTACGTTGAGGCAGGCTGCTCGGATTATACCTCGGAATATCGGATTCTCACAAAATTCGGGGAGGTTCGCTGGGTTGACGAAAGAACAGTTATCCAGCGTAATGAGGACGGCAAAGTTCATCTTCAGGGCATTATCCTGGACATAACCGAGCATAAGAAAGCTGAAGATGCGCTTCTCCAGATAGAGGAAATTCGAAAAAAAGAGATCCATCACCGCATCAAGAATAACCTGCAGGTTATCTCATCTCTCCTGAGCCTCCAGGCCGAGCATTTCAGTGACAAGAAGGTAAGGGAATCTTTTCAGGATAGTCAGAACCGGGTTATATCGATGTCTCTAATCCACGAAGAACTGTATAAAACAGGGGAAACCGGGAATTTTGAAACCTTTGATTTTAAAGCATACCTCCAGAAACTTGCAAACGAACTCTTCAGGTCATATCTTGTAAGCAATCGGGATATACACTTAAAAATGGATATAGAAAGCATTTTTCTCGGAATGGACACCGGAATCCCACTGGGAATTATTATTAACGAACTTGTATCCAACTCTTTAAAACATGCTTTTCCAGCAGGACGAGAAGGAGAAATCTGGATTAAGCTCCATAAGATAGAAAGTGAAAAAATCAGCGGTGAGGACACAGATACTGGCAGGTGTGAGACCTCTGAATTTTTGCTGATCGTATCGGACAATGGAGTGGGGCTTCCAGAGAAAATTGATTTCAGGCACACCTCCTCTCTAGGGCTTCAACTTGTAAACATACTTGTAGACCAGATTGAAGGCAGCATTGAGCTTGTAAGAGGAACAAGGGGAACTGAATTCAGGATAAAATTCAGGGAAAATGCCTGCTCATAAAGGCTCGGTTTTCAGGTTCATCTACTTTTTCCGCAGTTTATTATAATTCATACTTCTCCCGCATCATCAGAATCATACTTTTCCATAGTTTATCAGAATTTCATATTTTTCCGCATTTTATCAGGTTATACTTACTAGGACTTACGCACTTGAGGGACAAAACCAATTACGGCAAAAACTGTGGATTAAATCCATGTTTTAGACAGTTGAATGTATGATGCTGTTGATTTTTCAGTTCAACTGCGTAAGTCCTACTTACATTACTTTTTAACTTGTTTTATATTAATTTTTTATCAGAGATTTATCCTATTAGTTTTATTGCCTCAGCCAGGTCTTCGGCAATCATTTCCCTTTTTGATTTCTCAATCAGGTAATTCTGTCCTGTCTGCACATATGAAGGAAAAACTCGCCTGCTCTGGTAATAAAACTCATTTTTTCGGATTTTGTATGTCGAGCCAGCAGGAATCGCTTTTTTGCCGGTCTGCCTCTTGCTGATATAGTTGAAGGCCTTTATCGCAACGTCTCCCATTAACATATAAACCTCAATATTGGGAAACAGGAAAAGTTCTTTTTCTAGAACAAGGGAGCAGTTTTTGATTGTTGCAGCCGAGACTCCGTACTGTGTCTTCGGGCATTTAACCGCAGTCGTGAGATAGAAACCCAGGTCAATAATCTCCTGCATATTATTTACCGACATGCCTGCATTACGGAATGCCTGCAATGTCGTTTTCAGGTAAAACGGTTCTCCAGGAGCATAAAAGCAATCTATCGGATTTTCCGGAGGGGTTTCGGAAATCATAATTACTTTAACTTTTTTGGGGTTTATATCCAAAGCAGGTACAAGATATCCACTTTTGTTGATTTCGGAACAGGGAAATCCCTTGCATTCGATACAATCGACAGGCCTCATTTTAGATTCACCTTAACTTGCTCTTATTGAAAGACAATATGGTATGGACAGGGACGAGGGAATATTGAAATTTGATATGTCTCTGCAAGTATGTTAAATTTAGGTCGCTTGCACACCGAAATTTTGCTACCGGAATCGACAGTGGCCACCAGGTGAAACAAAGATAAAAAAGTAAAGTAGATGAAACAAAAGGGAAAATATAAGCCTGAAAACCATTAATTAAAGTTCAATGGAAAGAAGCTATCAAAAGGGTAATCCAGAAGGGTTATTAAAATAGTAATAAAAATCGTATGCTGAGAGGTCTTTTAGATTTTTAAAGTGATCCATAAGGCCTGGTCCAATTTTAATGTAGTTTAGTTCTGTACTCAGTTAAGCTATTACTTATTTAAGTTATTACTTAGTTAAGTTACCTTATTTAAGTTACTACTTATTTAAGTTACATACCTTCTTTGTACGTCTTCTTTATACACCGGGACTTGACCCTATGGACCAATTGTAACTATGTAAGTAATGGTATAATAAGACGATGATATAAATTTATTTTTCAGCGGTACTGCGAAAAAGGTGCAACTTAACTTTGAGGTTGAGGTCAGGCGCCGGGCAAGCTGCGGGCAGGCTAATTAAAAGGAGGGTTAAAGATAAATCCGGCAAACTGCCCATAATGCAGAGCAGACCTGCCTGACAAAAATGACATAATTTCCTGACTCGATTACCTGACCGATTACCTGACCCGGGCTGGCCAGTCAGATTTATTTAGCGTTAACATTAAGGCGTTAACACATTCCCAGGGCCGTGAAGAGCTTCTTTAAATCCGCCTTTGATTTCTCAACAAAAACTCCCCTCGTTCCCGAGATCATGACAGTCCAGTCGCCGCCGCTGTACATCCAGTTTTGCTGAGGTACCCAGTTCATTTTATAGAGCTGTGTGTAAGCACTGGCCAGAGCATCGAACATCAGATTCACAGCTCCGCAGAACTTGGCGGTCATCTCGGCCATCTCTTTTGGCATTGTGTCCCTCGATTTATACTCCACAAGCTTTCCCTCGTGATTGAAAATCCCGGCTGCCATTACTCCATCAAACTTCAGAAGTTCATCTAGTGAGAGATTACACTCTTTTCCGTTCATATACTAACCCCCAAATGAATTCAGGATATCCCTATCAACTGTTCATGTCTTTGAACTTATACGGTGAAATTTTCGTTAAATCTAAAAGCTTTCCAAGTTTTCGGCGTCCTTTATCAAAATAGTACAAATCCACAGGCTTTTCCCCGTGCCTGTGTATCAAATCAGTTCAGAGAAGTATTGTTCCTCTGGCCTAGTTTTTGTATAAAGGAATGAAAAGGGATTGATGCGATATTATATAAAAATATCAAATTAAAAAAGAAACTAGAAGATGTGAACTGCAAGCGACCTTCCACAGATGTCTTCAAAAACGACATTTTTTTTGTTATCATAAAAAGAGCTGATTATGTAAGTCTCGACTAAGCCAATAGAGGTCCCACCGGAGTTTAATTTTGAACTTTCTACCTCCCCACTGATGCAGGACGTAAAATTAGGAGACTGAGTGTTTTATCCCGAAATTATTTCGCTTTTTTAATTTTTTTATTTCAATTATATATCGTATACAGTTGACCCACTATTTTACTCTGACTTCTAACTTGTTTCATTTTACATGATTATTCCACAATACCACATGGAATTGGAAATTACTCAACGTTTAACTTTTTGGATCGCCTGTTATTGTATAGTGTATTGAACTTTCAAATGGTTTTGAATCTGCGAAATTATTTCAGGATACAACATTCACTGAGACTCCATGAAAGTCTGGCCCCTAAACACAAAGGTTCAAGAAAACACAGCGCTGGAAAAAGTAGACGTTGAGAACGTAGGCCTGAAGAGGAGTCAGGTTCCTCAAAAAGGGGAAGCCGGATCCTTCTGGGAAAACAGAGGAGACCGATATCACTGTGGGGTTGACCTGTATGCTTCTGAAAATACGAAGGTAGTTTCGATTGAAGGAGGAATTGTTGCAGAAACCGATTTGATGGCCTCGCCTGAGATACTGCCTTACTGGAACCCGACTTATTACGTGATTATCAAACAGAATAACGGGCTGTTTTGCAAATACGGGGAGCTTGCAGGCTTTACCGTAAGAAAAGGAGGCGAAATCGAGCCAGGAAGTTTGATAGGGCATGTGGGGACGGTTCTGAACTCCGAGAAAATCGATGATTCCTGCCCGCTTTATATCCAGAAGCTGAAAAACAAAAATCCAAGTATGCTCCATTTTGAAGTCTGGAAGAATGAGCCCATTTTCGCTCACGGGAATTATCTCGGAGGAAACTGGTTTGCTGGAGAGATGCCTGAAAATCTGATTGATCCTACCGGATACCTTGAACGACTATGTCTGTAATATCTGTAGTATCATAATATCTGTAGTATCATAATATCTGTATATCTATAGATCATAATATCTGAAATTATACCTGTAATTACATCTGCATATCTGTAGCCATTATCAATTTCCACTCAAGAAAAATAAGAAAAACTCACAGCTCACTGCCGTCTTAACTATCTGGTTGGTGTTTTATGGAAAGTATGGAATGTGAGGCGTCTTTAATCGACGAAAGAACAAAGCAGTTTGAAAAAATTCCGGTAATCAAAAATTATTACCTCGTCCTCGGAGGAGGAAAAATCGGCACTGATTTTCTTGAGTATGCCCGGAAAAACAAGTTCTCCTTCGTACTCGTTATAGATAAGGATGAAAATACACCTGCCTCAAGGAAGTCAAAAATCATCAAAACTGAAGACGAACTGGTAAATCTCCTGAAAAATAAATCTTCAGCATCACTTAAGGACAAAAAACTCAAGTTCTCCAGCACAGAAGAAAAAAACGAAAGAGGGGAGAAAGAAAAGGAGGATAGAGAAAGCAAAGGAGAAAACAACGAGACAGAAGCCTATTTCTATAAAATGGATCTGGATAGTATTCCTTTTCTTCTAAGCCTCGGCATACCTGAATACATTATTCCTGCCGTTCCCTGCCACGCAGTTGCATATATGCTTCCTGATCTTCTAAAACTTCCTCTGGAGATGAGGGAAGACGGAAGTCCGGAGGAAATCGAGATCGAAAGCCAGAACAAAAGCCGTCCGGTAACTGAGCTATTTATCAGACATGAAGACGAAAGACTCATGTCTTTTTTCGAAAAGCTTGCAGCCCCCTTTCCTGACGATGTAATCTCAGGACGTTATCCTGAATACGGTATGCTGTTTTTGTCTTACGCCAGGGAAGGAGAAATCTGCCCTGACGGCTGTCCGGGCCCAAGAGATCGTTGCCCTACCTTTGGACGGAAAAAGCCAGAAACCATTACGGAATATACACAAAAACTTCTTCGGTACCTACCAGGCTGGGTTTTTGAAAGCCACCAGATGAAGCCAGGCATTGGAGGGATTAAAGGAGACGAATTCAAGCAGAACCTGCTGGGGATCCTTGAATTTTTGAGAGCCTTTAAAGAAAACAGGACAGGGGAGAAGTTTGAAAATCTTGAGGACAGGACTTTTTTCGTTGCTACTACCTGCACATGCCATGGGATATTGAATCTGTTCTATGTTACCTGAAGAACCTGTTTTATCTCATCTAATAATCCAGTGAAATTGTACATTAGTCAAAATTGTACTCAAGTGCCTGCAATCCGGTACTAGTTTTTTCGCTTAAATGTCTCTAATCCGGTACTAGTTTTTTCGTTTAAATACATCTAATTCGGTATCGGCTTTTTCACTTACTATGTTTTTCGCATATAAGTGAGGGGAAACCAAAAATAGATCTGTCATCAGACGGATATATAAAGGGGGATTGTATGGATGCATTTGTGGGCACAAGCGGCTGGTATTATGATTGGAACAAAAAGAAAAATCTTGATTGGTTTATCCAGAATTCCGGGCTGAACAGTGTTGAACTTAATGCCAGCTTTTACAGGTTTCCCTCGCCTGAGCAAATTGAAGGCTGGAAAAGGAAGGGAACGGGACTCCGATGGAGCATAAAGGTGCACAGGTCTATAACCCACTGGCGACAACTCAGTGAAAGTTCCCTGGAAATCCTGGGGAGTTTCCTTGAGCTTTTCGAGCCAATGGATCATCTCATTGATTTTTACCTTTTTCAGGTGCCTCCAAAATTAAATGATGCCGAAAGGGCGCTCAGGTTTGCAGAAGCCGCAAAACTTGGGGAAAGGTTTGCCCTTGAGATCAGGAATAAAGAGCTGCTGGGAAATGACGAAGCATGCTCAGAGCTTATGGGAAAAGTGACCCTGGTGTCCGTAGACTCGCCTGATTACAGAAACCGCATCTTCCCCGGAAAAAACGTGTATATGAGGATGCACGGAAGGGAGGGCTGGTACAGTTATGATTATTCCCAGGAAGAAATTAGCGAAACTATCAGAAAAATCCGTTCATTCGGGCCTGAAAAGACCTACATTTATTTTAATAATGACCATAATATGCTGGAAAATGCAAGAAAGGCGTTTAGAGTCTTCACAGGTTTGTAAACCTTGAATTAATTCCTTTGTTTTAAAAATGCCTGCCTTTCCCTGAAAGAAATGATTTCACTCAATGGCGTTAGTTCTCACTTTTTCTTGTTAACTTCAGAAGTTAGGTTTCAATATTGTTAACCGTTATTATGAAC
>DATMYS010000103.1:0-4027 GCA_035560835.1 Methanosarcina sp. | reverse complement strand
AGCCGCACTTCGTGATAATATTTGGCAACCTAAAAATTTATATACTCTTTACTCTGTATAAGATTCTACAGATTGCCAAGGTGGCGGAGCGGTCACGCAATCGCCAGCAGAGCGATTCAGTCCTGGTTCAAATCCGGACCTTGGCTTTTTCAATTTTTAAAACAATTTCTTCATTCCTTGCTAATAATTTTGATTCTCTGTTTTTAATATCGTTTAATTTCCCATATATTTAGTCCGCTTGAGCCGCATCAGTTGAACTGGGCGATAACGCTGTTGCTAGAGTTTTAGATCAGACGGGAGTTTTCGCGAAAGCCTTTTTCAAAATAGGCTTGCGGGACTCAGGCTGCAGAATCGCAACTTTGCCGAAACGAACTACGTGTTGTCGAAGAGCAATTTTGATCGTACTCCTGAAGCAGAATTGTACTCCTGAAGTAGAATTAGAAAATTGATAATATGGAAATTGGGCATCTGGATATTGGGGAGTGGGGGGGTGTTGGGGGGTTATTAAAAACAGTTTAAAAGGTCTCTTCTGACCTTCCCAGATGCCCACATCCTAGTTTACCTCATGGTATATATAATTAAAGTTTATCGGTTTCTACAGGGAGTGCCTTCAAGGAAACTATAAGTTACTTACTGCTAAAGTTTCGAAATTCACTACAAAATGAGTTTTCAAGTCCCTTTGGGTAAAGCAGAATGAATGAAGAGGACATTCTTCTGTTACGATTTAAGTAACTCCCAGAAAATCCCGATTTCCTGTGATCCTGAAGAAACTTGGGATATAACCCTGTTGATTTCAAAACTGATTCACAGTTGACAATCTGATTGGCAAGATACTTAAAACCAATCCGGTTGAGCAAAAGTAATATTACTTATAATAAGTCAGCCTCCTTGTGCGTAACTCAGTATCTTAATTATAATTCAATCTTCTTGGTTCATCTTGGTATCTTAAAATCAGCCCTCTTGAACGGAACGTAGCGAAAAGGGCTTTCTCCTCCTGAGACGGAATTCAGATAGTGAAAAGGACTTCATCCTCTCGAGACGGGACTCGGGCTGCAGAGCCGCAGCTCTGCTGGAAAAACATTTATTATGCCCTACGATATAAAAATAGTCACGAATAACAGCTAATCTAACCAGAAACAGGCCGCTGATCTATTGGCAAAAGACAAACGCATAAGGTTTCCATCAGGCTCATATCAGGCTTTTTATGAAGGCATTCGCTACAAAATAGACCCTGAAAATGATGTCGTGGAAATGACCCAGAAATTGAATCCCAGATACAGCCCTGAGAGCAGGGAAGAGGCTTTTGATCTGGCAAATAAACTTGGAATAAAAAAAATTGAAGAAAGAGCCAGGTTATTCACAAAACTCCTCCTACTTTCGATCCTGTTATTCCTGTCTTTGATGTTTTTCCCTGCTTATTTCTCTGCAAAATCTGAAAGCTTCTTTTTATCGGCCGGTAAATTTCTAACAATTGTGTCAGAAATTGTTTTCCTTTATATGTTTGGTTATTATAGGGCCATGGTAAATTATTGTACGGATTCATACTGCGAAAAATGTGGGAAACATTTTGTTTTTGAAGAATTTCAGGCTCCCCTAGTAAAAGAAGAAAGCAAAATCGATGCCTATACAAGAACCTTAACACAATACTGGCATTGTATAAACTGCGGGCATGAAGAGATAAAAGTCGAACCCCAACCTATAGATCACCATCACGAGAAAAAGCAGGGCAATTTAAAAGAAGACACCTGCGAGGAATGCGGGAAAGAGCATGCAATTGAAGAATACAGGAATATTGACGTATTAAATTACATTCTCAAAAAGAAAATTAGATATTTTAAATGCCGAAACTGTGGCTACCATGAAATCAGACTAAATAAAAGGTTCAGGATTGTTTGACAATTTCAACCTTTGTGCCGCAACCTTTGTGCCGCAACCGTTGCGCCGGTTGATCACGCCGATAGGGTTTGGGGATACGGTTTTCATCAAACCCTAAAGTTACTCGGGGTTTTCGGTCAAGCCTTTTTTCAAAAGGGTTGTGATCACGCCGTTAATTCGTTTTCGATTAATCTGGGTTTTTTCGGTCAAGCCTTTTTTCAAAAGGGTTGTGATCACCCGATTAGAGGGAGGAAGAGACAAGGTTCTAAAACTCAAAAATTGCCCTGTTTTCCTGTTTTCATCAAATTTTTCTTAAAAGTTTTCAATCAAACCGGTTTAAGAAAGGTTTGAAAACAAGCCTTTTTAAAAAGGCTCGCTTTTCTGGCTACCTGGTTTCAGGCCTGGTTAAGAAGCACTTTCATATCCTCTTCGACTGTTGTATGAGGCCTGATATTGAAGTTTTCAACCAGCACTTTAACAACATTAGGGGAGAGGAAAGCTGGAAGCGTCGGGCCAAGTGTGATATTCTTTACGCCGAGGCTCAGGAGGGCAAGTAGTACAAGCACGGCTTTTTGCTCGTACCAGGCTATATTGTAGGAGACCGGAAGGTCATTTATATCCTCAAGCCCGAAAGCCTCTGCAAGTTTTTGGGCTATTACCACAAGCGAATAAGAATCGTTGCACTGCCCGGCATCGATTACTCTCGGGATTCCTCCGATATCGCCAAGGTCAAGTTTATTGTAGCGGTATTTTGCGCAACCTGCAGTCAGGATCACTGTATCTTTAGGGAGGGCTTTTGCAAAATCGGTATAGTAAGTTCTTTCTTTCTGCCTGCCGTCGCAGCCTGCCATAACCATAAATCTGCTGATCTTTCCGGTTTTTACGGCGTCTATAATTTTATCCGCAACCGAGAGAGCTGCCTCGTGCGCAAAGCCTGCGGTTATAGTTCCGCTTTCGATTGATTCGGGAGGCTTGCTCGCTTTTGCCTGCTCGATGAGAGGAGTGAAATCCTTTGTGCCATCTTCTTTTTCGTAGATATGGGTAAGCCCTTCAAATCCAACGACCCCTGTAGTATAAATCCGGTTTTTGTAAGACTCTCTTGGAGGAATTATGCAATTAGTAGTCATGAGGATTGGGCCGTTGAACTTCTCGAACTCCTCATTCTGTTTCCACCAGGCATTACCGTAATTGCCTGCGAAGTTATCGTACTTCTTGAAGGCAGGGTAAGCGTTTGCGGGCAGCATTTCCCCGTGCGTATAAACATCAATTCCTGTGCCCTTTGTCTGCTCAAGAAGCTGTTCCAGATCCCGCAGGTCGTGCCCGCTAATAAGGATTCCTGGCCTGTTCCTCACACCGATATTAACAGCTGTAGGCTCCGGGTTTCCATAGGTTTCAGTATTTGCCTTATCTAGCAGGGCAAGGACGGATACACCTTTTTGCCCGCATTCCATAACCAGACCAAGCAAGGCTTCCATACCCACGCTGTCGTCTGTGGTCGAAATCAACCCTTTTTCTATAAATTCATAAATCGCTTCATCTTTATATCCCAGGACGTAAGCGTGATGAGCATAGGCAGCCAGCCCTTTCAGACCATATGTCATAAGTTCCCGAAGAGACCTGATGTCCTCGTCCTGCGTGGAGTGAACTGCAATCTCAAGGCTTTCTATATTTTCCGGAGTAACCGTAGCCACGGCAGGCAGGTCTTTTTTGGATGATATCATTTCGGCGGGAAGTTTTGCTTTAATTTTATCTCTGAGGTCAAACCCTTTCTTTAAAAGGATCTCTATTTCCCTTTTGTCAAAATTGGTATTGGTAAGGGTTGCAAAGAAGCTGTCAAGTAAAAACCTGTCTGTTGCTTCTTCATTAAGGCCTGCAGCTCTTGCTTTCTGGTTATAGAACGCAATACTTTTGAGTACATAGATAAGTCTGTCCTGTAGGTCTGCAACTTCCCCTTTTTTGCCGCAAACCCCACTTTTAGTACAGCCTTTCACATTAAGCGTTTCCTGGCATTGATTACAGAACATACCATTTTCACCTCATGTCTGTTTACAGAAAATTTCCCATTTTTCACTTGTTATTGAATGTCCTCTGCAATTTTAATAAATTTCCATCTATGTTCAAGCATAATATCTTTTTAATACCACTATTATTA
>DATMYS010000102.1:0-2232 GCA_035560835.1 Methanosarcina sp. | reverse complement strand
GTTTGGGAATAATTATAGCTTGTAACCCCACGAGAATAAGAGAACAGATCCAACCTCATGAGAATAAGAGGACAAATCCAAACTAACGGATAAAAACGAATGTACAGAACACTAAGACAAAACAAATGGGTCAACACAAAGGGGAAATGACTGGATGGTATGTGAATAAAGAATTGCCTGGAAGATGTTCTAATCCAAAGAATATATTGAGGGAATATTTTTGGGTTACTTTATCGGGGGATAGGTAACAGGAACAAAAAGGTCTTCCAGGTTTTCTCTAATCTTTTTAAAGTGTTTTTCTTACAGGCATTATCGGTATGTGGTAAGCGTAATCGGCTCATTTGAGCAAATTAAAGTGAAAAAAGGAACATCTTTCTAGAGCTTGAAGGCTTAGCCATACAATTTAACCCACATTCCGCAGTATTTTTTTGAAAATCAATATTTTTCGTGATAGCGTTTTTGGAACAGATACAAATAACTTTGACTCTTTATAGGATTTGGTGAAAATTGAATGATATCGTTTTTGGTCTCTAAATACACCACGTAGTTGCTTTTACCTACTGCATAAAAATCCAAGAAATTCATGTTGGATTAAAAATCGATAGCAGGAAAAATTATGAAATATGAAATTTTACTGCGGAAAGTGGGTTATAAGAAAAGGAGTTTTGCATTTAATAAGTATGGAAATCGCTTTTTTTACTTTTGAAGTTTTTTGATCAAAATAGTAAACTCTGTGTCTGTTAAATCGGTAGTAGTAAGGGAGAGTTAACAGAGATGGTAATCTGCTAACTCTCGATGAAAGAACCCGAACCGGAACTTTGGTATTAGTAAGAGTTTATTTGTTACCGGTATCATTCGCTTTTAACTGGTAAAAATGGTACTCATATGGTTGCCAGGTATCTCTGATGTTTCCATCAGCGACAGTCACGGTTCTGTTTTCCCATAAGACATCATATGTTCCGTTTGGCACGCCGGTAATTGTTGCGTTATTTGCCGTACAATCTGCTTCAGTAAAATCAAGCATACTTGATGACGCAACTAATTTTCTATCCTCTGCATCGGTAAACATATAGGCTGTGACTGCAGAAATTGTGCCACCTGGATCTGAAGTTATACTTCTGGTGCCGCTAGTCACATTTGTTGTTAGAAGTGTACGGTTGCCGTTCATAATCCAGGGCCAGACCTGTTCATATTTTGGCTTAAAGCTGGCCCATCCGGTATAGCCTGGAGTCCCGGCTGCATATTTATAAGCATATGAGAAAACGCCCTGGGCTCCTCCTAAAATTCCCATCACAATCTGACTTTCATGGCGATCAGCCACTTTTTGTGCAGTACTCAAATCCGGATCAGACGCATTCACCTCAATAGCCTGACCAAAGGCTTCTGTTGTTACATATACTGTTCTTCCTGCTCTTTTCCAATCAGGGGCATTGGCAATAAGATTACCATATACCCAGGCGTGTGGGCGTTCAGGATGAAATTTCGTGTAAGTAGTGAAGTAACAAACATCCAGGCCTGGAATAAAGGCCTCATCATCGATGTTGGCCATATCACCCAAGTAATCTCCAGCAACAGCATTGGGGAAGTACTTCTTCATAGCTGTACGCATAGTGATAAGCGTTGAAGGACTTCCTTCTTCGTCAGGGAAATATACACCATAAAAATCATTATCCGTAACCCCCATATCCTTGACTGATTTCCAGAAACTCTCAGAAGCCATTTGAGGGCCGCTCGTAGCTACTAAATATTTTGAAATTCCCAGCTCTTCGCCTCTATTAACGTTATCAACAAACTGTTGTGGAGTTATAGAGGTTTTCCATCCAAGGTGAACAAGTGTGGCATTATCTGTTAAAAATTGAGTGCCAGTTTCCCATCCCATCATCCCATATGCCGGGGCTGTACCACGCGGATAAGGAAATTCATTACTTGTCGATGAGTCATTCTGCGAAGCATTTTGTTCGCTGGATGCCAGTGCAGCCGATGAGCCTAGAATTAGAAAACAAACCAGGATTGCTGAAGTGAAAAACACTAAGTATAAACTATCTTTATTTTTCATCTATTTTCATCCCCATTCCCTATTCAGTCGTGTATGTAAATTATCCAGTGATTACTATAAAATTAGATGATATTTATAATTGCAGGTGTATACTCCATCGATTACAAACCTATTCGAAAATATAATGGTATGCTGTAAAAAAGGTCGTCCCCTGATACTCGGTTGATATTGTTTTC
>DATMYS010000101.1:0-7600 GCA_035560835.1 Methanosarcina sp. | reverse complement strand
AATTAAATCTAACTTATTTAATTATCATTAAAGATTGCATTTTGTTGCGTAACATATGGAGACTTAAGGGGAAAATGAAAGCGAAAGAGGATCAGTTTCAAGCGATAAACTCGAATCCTGTGCTCAGTGTTGGAAATGATGGTACTGTTCTTTACTCAAATAAAGCTGGTGAGCCTTTATTGCATGAGTGGGGTGTGGTGGTAGGAGGAAAACTGCCTTCAAGTATCGTAGATATCGTTCAAAGGGTAATTTTCCAGAGTAACCCGGAAAAAATTGAAGTTAAAGTGGGAAAAAATGTATATTTGGTTGTTTTTCATTTTTTTCCCGAGCAAGAATATGTAAATGTTTCTGGATTCGACATAAGTGACCAGAAAGAAACCAAAGAAAAGCCTCTGGATAACGAAGAGAAATACCAGGAGCTCTTCAATCTGATTGAACAATCGGTACAAATTTGTGAGATCGTCTTTGATAAAAACGGTCAGCCCGTCGACAATATCATTCTTGATGTTAACCTCGCGTATGAGAAGCATTCAGACCTCAGGCGAGAACAGGTTATCGGTCGAAGTTTCAAAGAGATATTCCCTATCGTCGAGCAGACATGGTTAGATCGCTACGGAGAGGTTGTTCGCACAGGTATGGGAATGCACTTCGAAGAATATAACGCTTCTCTTGACAAATGGTTTGAAGTATTTGCAAGCCCGATGGGAGGTAGTCGTTTCATTGCGATCTTTAGCGACATCACCAAGCGCAAGCAGACAGAAGAGAGTCTTCTCCAATCGGAGCAACATTATCGACTTCTACATGAGACGATGCTTCAAGGTGTGGTTTACCAGGATGCCATCGGTAAGGTAATCTCCATGAATCCTGCGGCCGAGAGGATTCTTGGCAAGACTCCAGCTGAGTTTCTGGGAAGCTCTTCTGTGGACGAAGAGTACCTTACTATCCGGGAGGATGGTTCACCATTTCCGGGACTTGAGCATCCAGCTATGGTATCCCTGCGAACAGGGAGGAAGGTGCAAGATATAGTGATGGGAGTTTACAATCCTCGGGAGAACGGCTACCGCTGGATCAATATTAATGCTGTGCCAATTTTCCGGACTGGAGAAAACAGGCCCTTCCAGGTATATACCCTGTTTGATGACATAACTGAACGCAAGCAAGAAGAAAACAGGATGCTCAGATACAATCGCATTCTTGAGGGAATCAATAAAATTTTCAGCAATGTAGTACAGGCAAAAACAGAAGAAGAGCTGGGAAATGCGTGCTTGTCTGTAGCCCTAGAAATTACCTGCAGCCAGGTTGGCTTCATTAATGAAATGGATAACGACGGGCTTCTGCACGATATTGCAAAAAGCGAGCTGGCATGGGAACAGTGCTTTATGTACGACAAGACAGGGCATCGCCGTTCCCCGAGTGAGTTTATTGTCCACGGCTTATACGGCAGTGTCATCATCAACGAGAAAAGCTTCTTTACCAACGATCCACTATCACATCCCGACAGTATCGGCGTGCCATCTGGTCATCCACCTCTAACGTCGTTTCTTGGAGTACCCCTTGTCCAGAACGGGAAAACGGTGGGCTTGATTGCGGTCGCAAACCGTGAAAACGGCTATAGCTGCGAGCAACTGGAGGATCTCGAAGCTATCGCGCCAGCGGTGATGCAGGTACTGCAGAGAAAAAGGGAAGAACAGGAACGAATGAAGGCGGAAGAGGCTCTTGGCCGTGAACGAAGCCTGCTGAAGAGTATTATGCAAACCACCGACGTTATGCTGGTTCTTCTGGATCCACAATTCAACTTCCTGTGGGTCAACTCGGCCTATGCCAAGACATGCCATATGAAACCATGGGAGATGGTCGGCAAGAATCATTTTGCCTTGTATCCAAATGCAGAAAACGAGGAGATCTTTAGAACAGTTCGAGACACCGGCAGAGGAATTTTCTACAAAGACAAGCAGTTTGTTTTCCCAGATCAGCCAGAAAGAGGAGTGACCTATTGGGACTGGAGCCTGGCACCAGTAAAGGATTCCTGTGGAGATGTTAAAAGTCTGGTCTTCTCACTACGTGAAACGACAAAATACAAACAGGTTGAGGAGGCACTGCGGGAGAGCGAGGAGAGGCTGCGCCTTTTGGGTGACAATCTGCCGAACAGTGTAATCTATCAGTATGCCTATGAGCCCGACGGCAGTGTCCGGTTCCTGTATCTCAGCACAGGTATCGAGCGGCTCAACGGCGTCAATGTCCAGGACGTGCTGCGCGATCCCAATACACTGTATAGACAAGTTCCGCCGGAATATTTAGAACGGGTCTTTGAAGCTGAAGCTCGAAGCGTCCGCGAACTGTCGGATTTTGATATGGAGCTACCTATGCAGTTGCCCAACGGCCTGGTACGATGGATGCGACTGCACTCCCGTCCACGTCGACTGCCCAATGGCCGGACAATCTGGAATGGCGTGCAAACCGATATTACCAAGCACAAGCAGGCAGAAGAGGCTCTACGGAAAAGTGAGGAGCACTACCGAATGCTCTTCACAAACATGACCGAAGGTTTCGCCCTTACAGAAATCATCTATGATAAGAATGGTAGACCTTATGACTATCGTTATCTTGAGATAAATCCTGCTTATGAGCTTAATCATGGCGTAAAGAAGGAAGAGTTATTAGGCAAGACTTTACTTGAAGCGTTCCCCAATACGACCACCACGACAATCGAAAAGTTCGGCGAAGTAGCGCTTTCAGGTCAGTCAACCAATTTTGAGATTTTTAGTCAGGTATTGAATAAGTATATTGACATTTATGCATTCAGTCCTGAAAAAGGGAAGCTTGCGGCGATTATTAGAGATGTTACTGCGAGAAAAGAAGCAGAGGCTAGGTTGAAAGAGACGCTAGACAACTTAGAAAACTTGGTTAAAGAACGTACAGCAGAGCTTGAGACATTTTACAATTCGTTGAAAGAAAGTGAAATAAGTCTTGCTGAAGCTCAAAAGATGGCTCACATTGGAAATTGGGATTGGAATCTCATAACTGGTGAAACATACTGGTCTGACGAGCTATATCGCATTTTTGGACGTAATCCTCATGAGTCAGGCGCAACTTACTATGAACTTTTAAATTATATACACCCCGAAGACCGAGGTTATGTGGATAATGCTATCAAGAAAGCTTTATATGAAAAGCCTCTTGGCATTGATTACGGGATTATACTGGATAATGGGGAAGAACGCACAGTCCATGCGCAGAGTGAAGTCATTTTTGATGAAAAGAATATTCCTGTTCGAGCGAAGGGAATAGTCCAGGATATTACTGAGCGTAAAAAATCAGAAGAGAAAATTCAAAACTTAGCAAATATTGTGGAATCGTCAAGTGATGCTATTGGCACTATGTCCCTTGATGGCGTCATTGCAAGCTGGAACAAAGGAGCAGAGCAGGTTTATGGTTATTCAGCGGAAGAAATTCTTGGAAAGAACGGATCTATCCTGTCTCCACCCCACTTAAGTGAAGAAACAAAAAAACTAACTGAGAGGATTAAAAAGGGAGAAAGAATCCATAATTATGAGACTTCACGGTTAAGAAAGGATGGCACAATAATAAATGTTTCAATAACTTTTTCTCCGGTTTTTGATGCTTCTGGAAAGCTGACTGCTATCTCAGTTATTTCCAGAGATATAACCGATAGCAAAAAGGCAGAAGAAAAACTTCGGGAAAGTGAGGAAAAGTACCGCAACATCGTTGAGACCGCAAATGAAGGTATACTCATAATTAATGATGAATCAATAATCACCTACGCTAATAAGAAAATGACAGATATGCTCGGATATACTCTGGAAGAAGGTATTGGCAGACCAGTATGGGACTTTGCCGATGAAGAAGGTAAGACTATCCTCAAACAGAATCTGAAAAAAAGACTGCAGGGTATCAATGAGAGCTATGAATTGAGATTAATATGTAAGGATGGCTCATCCTTATGGACACTCATAAATGCTAAATCTCTTTTTGATAAAGATGGCAAGTTTATGGGCGCGATAAGCATGCTCACTGATATTACTGAACGTAAAATGGCTGAAGAAGCTCTGGAAAGAATGGATAAAGTCCGGATAAAGGAGATTCATCACAGAATCAAGAACAATTTGCAGATAATTTCCTCTCTGCTGGACCTCCAGGCTGAGAAGTTCGAGGACGAAAACGTTGTAGAAGCTTTCAGGGAAGGTCAGAACAGGGTAATCTCAATGTCCCTCATCCACGAGGAACTTTATAAAGGAGAAGGGACCGATACACTGGATTTTTCGGCATACCTTAAAAAGTTAGCCAAAAATCTTTTACAGACTTACAGCCTTAGCAGCAAAAATATTAGTCTGAGTATGGACCTGGAAGAAGATACTTTCCTTGATATGGATACTGCTGTCCCATTAGGAATAATTGTTAATGAGTTAGTTTCTAATTCCCTCAAGCATGCATTCACTGGAAAGCAGGATGGAAAAATCCGAATCAAACTCTGCAGGGAAGAGAAGAATAGTGAGATGAATATGTCCCTTTTCAGCCTGACAATTTCTGACAACGGGAGAGGTTTTCCAGAGGATCTGGAATTAGAATGTGCCGAGTCACTTGGACTGCAGTTAGTAAATATCCTTGTTGACCAGCTTGATGGAGAACTCGAACTTAAGCGGGCACAGGGTACGGAATTCATTATCAGGTTTAATGTAGTAGAAAAAGTCAATCTGGCTCAAGTAGGCTTAAAATCACAAGAAAATAGATAAAAAAGTTTGGTGCGAGAGTCGAGATTCGAACGCACGAATTCCTACGAAACTGGACTCTGAATGATAGCCCTCTAAACTCCCTGGAGTAGTACCACTGGAAGTTTAAGTTTTCAGAAATTACTAGTGTCGAGTCAACAGCAAAATGTCGTATAAAATCGACTGCAAATATTCGTAATCATCAAACCTTTGAGGATAGACGCGACACTAGAGTTGATCCCGAAACTCAAAATTGCTGCTCTGAATCCCACACTCCTAATAATCAATGAAGTTTCTGGTAGTGGAAAATAGTTCTGAGATCTTTGCACTGGTTTGGGAATAAAATTAACTTTTGGGTGAGTTCTATACTACCTGTATAATTTAACCATAACTAAACATATATAAACATTTAAGACTGTAATATCTATTCATAAAATAGGGAGGTTGTATGATGAGTGCAGAATGTTGTACTGAAAGACAACAACACAATTTAATGATCGACGAAGAAGAGGTTGAAAAAGCAAAAGCTGAACTCGTAATAGCATCTGAGAAAGTTGCTTATTTTGATAGTTTAATAATAGCTGCAGACATCCTGAGAAAATCAGCAGAAGCTAAAATTATACAAACGCAATCAAAAAAATTAGATTCAATTAGCAATAAATTAGATTCACAGATCCAAAGTCTCGGAGAACTAATAAGGAAAGCTGAGACCAAAAGAGAAGAAGCAATAAATAAAGTACTGGATGCAGAAGTTAGTCTGATAGTGCTCGAAAATAAAATATTACACTCGAAGCTCGCAAAATTTTAACGACAAAATAAAATGCGAATATAAGCTTATAACAGATAGCCTGTGATCGAAGCAAAAGGCATATCTGTAGCCTATTTTTTTAAAATCACCCGAAAATTTTGACGTCGTTAGACAGCAGTGTCTCAAATTTGCTGTAAATTTGAAGTCAAGTTTTTGCGCAATATATGGACTTTTAACAGTAAAAATAAGTCAATTGGATATGCGAAGGCAATTATTGCCCTGGCAAGGAAAATTGCAACGATAAATGATGTCTTATCACAAATGATGAGATACACGAAGATCAAACAGGATATGAAAAGGGAGAAGTTAAAAAGGGTAAGATTGTTGAGACTGAGATATTTTCAGTTAATGAGCGTATCATAATAATATAGTGGAATAATCGCAATCATGGAAAAAGGAATGGAGAGAATACATGATGAGCAGTATTCTTACGGGCTTTCATGCCAAGAAAAGTAAAATATAGAGGTTTTAAAGAGAAGTATAATAGAGAGGTTTTTAGCTGGATATAATATGTAAAAAAGTATTTCCAAGGTATGGAATCAAAGAAATATCATATCTTGGAGTTGTAATGTTAGCAGCAATAACGAAGTCAGATGAAGTTTTGGAATATGTTCATAATTTAAAATCTCATTTTTGAGGGTTGATTATAACCTTTGTATAACCATTTGCACGTTTATCAAACTCCCTGTAAGCATCAGGTGCCTCATCCAGGGAAATCCTATGGCTTACTATGAAGCTGGGACTTGCTTGTCCTCCAATTATCATGTCTCTTAGCATTATGTGGATTGCTTTCACTGGCGTCTGACCTGTTCCAAGACTCATGCCTTTTTCCCAGAGCTGTCCGAAGGGAAGCATATATTCTCCTTTCTTGGCATGTTCATCGATACCTCCTGGATCATCCGACATGAAAACGCCAATAACTCCAAGATGGCCAGTAGGGTTGATTAATCTTATCAGATCACTTAGTACCTGGGTAGGATTTTCTTTTGAAGGATTGCTTCTGTCTCTAGCTTGATATCCAACTGCATCAATGCCACACATGACTCCTTTCATTTTCTCCTCTCCTGGCAGCAATGATTCTATAATTGCCGGATTTCCAGCCCTTAAAATCTCGATCTCGGCTACGGGATCGTTACCAGACGGATCTATGCTAGCAAGGGCTTTTTCCATCTTTCTCTTTACTGGCTGCGCAGACTTTGCCTCGATCTCACTTTGTAATGCCTTAATCTGAGCTACCGGATCGCTTTTAGTAAAATCAATTGGTATAGCACCTATATTCTTAACCAGGTCTAATCTCTCTGGAATGTAATCAACTACAAATACCTGGGCCGCTCCCTGCAGCATTGCGGAATAAGCTGCAAGCAGGCCTACAGGTCCAGCACCGAATACTGCGACTGATGACCCAGGCTGTACCACAGCCAGCTTTGTAGCGTAGTAACTTGTTGGAAAGATATCGGCCAGCAGGACAAAATCATCCTCCCATTTATCTCCCGGTGATCCTGGAAGTTTTGTGCAGTTGAATTCGGCAAATGGTACTCTCAGCAACTCAGCTTGTGCCCCCCTATATGGACCCATTTTGGCATATCCAAAAGCTCCGCCTGCAATTTCGGAATTAACAGTCAGGCAAGCGCTGGAAAAGCCCCTAACACAGTTAAAGCAGTATCCACAGGCGACATTGAAGGTAACGACAACTCGATCTCCTTTCTTAAGAGAAACCACTGCATCCCCAACTTCTTCTACAACTCCAAGAGGTTCGTGTCCAAATATTGTACCAGGCTGTGCAACTGTCCTTCCCTCATACATATGAAGGTCACTTCCACAGATAGCAGTCGACGTAAGCTTAATAATAGCATCTCTGGGCTGCTCTATTTTTGGATCGTCTACTTCTTCTACAGCAACTTCATTGGGTCCTTTATATACAACTGCTCTCGTAAAACCACCCCATTTTCTATTAAAGGTTCCCTATAGACTTTGATTGTCTTTCAAATACAATTGATATTTCAAATATCAATAGTTCTTTTAATAATTCATTAGGATTCTTAAAATATATTGATCTTTATTATAT
>DATMYS010000100.1:0-4602 GCA_035560835.1 Methanosarcina sp. | reverse complement strand
GTAGAAAAATGAGGTAAAAATGTAACATAAAGTGAAAAAAGAAATGGAGAGTAAATCCAATTAAACAAGAGGAAAAAAACTTTACTTTTAAACTCAATTCCAATATTATTTTATCTTCAATCAATCCGGCTGGTGCCTGGTAGTTTTTAGCATACTCTAGGAATCGGGTCTCCAGCAGGCACATCTACATAACGCATACCGCCAAAACGGTTTCTCAGGATTACTTCTCTCTTATTTGAAGTAACTTCTCCTATAATAGCTGCATCCCTGCCGTAAGGGTGTTGCCTCAGAATTGAAAGCACCTCTTCCTCAAAACCGGATTTGACTCCGATAACTGCTTTTCCTTCATTTGCAACCTCAAGGGGATCAAGACCCAGCATCTCACAGGCCGCGGAAACGGCTGGTTTGAAAGGAATCCAGTCTTCTTCTATAAGAATACCTGCTCCAGATTTTGCTGCCATCTCATTCAGAGCATTTGCAAGCCCTCCGCGTGTCGGGTCTTTCATTGCCGTGATTACGGGTTCACCCTCCGGGGTTCTGAGTTTTAGGAGGGGTTCTATGAGTTTCCAGAGTGGGGCTGAATCCGAGACAAGGTCGGTATCAAAGTCAAAACCTTCCCTGTGAGCCATAAGTGAGATTCCGTGATCGCCAATGGTTCCTGTGACCAGGATTTTATCTCCAGGCTGAAGCCCTGAATCTCTTACAGGGCTATCCGTAATTCCCAGGCCTGCAGTGTTCAGGATGATCGAATCAAGCGCGGCTTTCTCCACGGTTTTCGTATCGCCTGTTATTATGGGTACGCCAACCTCTGCAGCCGTTTCATCCATTGTTTTAATTATTTCCTCAAACTCCCTGAGTGGAAAACCTTCAGGGACTATGACTGCACAGGTAAGGGCAAGGGGCTTTGCTCCCATAACCGTAAGATCATTGACAGTGCCTGCAACTGCAAGCCTTCCTATATTGGTATTAGGGAAAAAGGCAGGTGTTATCACATGACTGTCGGTAGTCAGTACGAGTTCGCATCCCGTATTGAGGCCTTCAAGCCTGACTGTTGATCCGTCGTCAAGACATTCGAGCCCTATCGAGCCTGCACTTTTATTGCGAAAGTTTTTAAGAATTATTTCTCCTATAAGTGCCTGCATTACTTCCCCGCCTGCACCGTGCTCAAGAGAAATGGTATTGGATTTCATATAAGTCTCCTTTTTTCCGACTTTTAAACCCTCTGGATCTTCTCAATCTACTTTAAATCTTCTTAACCTTAGCTCGAGTTAATATCTTTAACCTGGTTTCTATCTTAATTCTCTCTAAACTTGCCTTATCTTTGCTGAGCTTCTTTAACTCCAAGTTCGATAAAGCTAATCCATGTTTCCAGGCTTTCCCAGTCATGTTTTGAAGTCAGGATAACCGGCACATTAGGGTTTAAGGAAAGAATGTCGTCTCGCATTTTTTCGGCATCGACATCAACTGCGCGTGCAATGTCAACTTTATTTATGACTGCAAGATCTGCAGTTTTGAATATCATGGGGTGCTTGAGGATAATGTCGTCTCCTTCAGTCACGCTCACGATTACGACCCTCAGGTGTTCCCCCAGTTTGAAGTCCACAGGGCAGATCAGGTTGCCTACATTCTCAATTAGCAGGAGATCCGTGTTATTAAGATCGATTTCATCCAGGGCTTTTTCCACCAGTTTTGCATCAAGGTGGCACTCTTTTCCGGTATTTACAGGAATAGTAGGGACATCGAGTTTTCTGAAACGGGAAGAATCCATCTCTGCGATTACATCTCCTGCGATCACAGCTATTCTATACTTATCCTTAAGTTGCCTAATAGCCTCCTCAATCAGAGTAGTCTTCCCTGATCCGATTGCACCCATAACATTTACCGAGAAAACCTGATGCTTGTCAAGTTTCTTTCTGTTTTTTTCAGCAACTTTGTCGTTTGCTTTGTAGACATCGTGTCCCATATCAATTACGTGCATTAACATAAACATCACTTGGAAAATTTTTTCTCATTCTTACCTGTTTGCGGTTTAATCCTGGTCTCCAGTTTCAATCTCGATACTTTTAATTATCAGCTCTCTGCCGCCTGTAATCTGGGCAGGCTTTCCGCAGATAGGGCATTCCATAACTGCTGCATAAGCAAGAAGTTCGCTTTGGAATTCACAGTTCTCTCGTATCTTTTTTTCGTCTACTGTTCCCGTGTAGCCACATTCGCATTCAAGGGAGGGAGGGATCATTTCTACAATAAAATCCGCATCTTCCGCAATACTTTCCCCTGCAATGGCTTTAAAACAGAAACTAAGTTGTTCCGGATTAGTATGGGACAATCTTCCCATCTGAAGGGTTACGTGCTTGACTTCCGTGGCTCCGTGCTGTGTAGCCGTAGCCATTACCTGCTCGAAGATTTCACACGCTATAGAGAGTTCATGCAACCCTGTTGCCTCCTTCTCTTGAGTATCTGAACCAGTTGTAACACATGCCTTCCTGGCTTACCATACAGGGGCCTGCAGGACTTTTCGGGGTACAGTCCTTCCCGAAGTTCGGGCATTGAGAAGGCTTTGCTTTTCCTGTAAGAATAGCTGCACAGATACAGTGCTTTTTATCTTTTTTCCCTGTTTTCTTTCGAACATCTTCAAGGGCAGAGGCATACAGATCTTCGTGCTTTTTTGCGGCATCTTTTTCCTCAAACTCTTTCCTGAGCACAAGCCCCGAATTCTCTATTCTTCCTATGCCTCGCCACTCAGAATCCGAGTTTTCAAATACTTCCTTCATTATTTTAAGGGCAATCTGATTTCCCTCAGGTTTTACAGCTCTCGGGTAGCCGTTATCTACCCTTGAGATTCCTTCCTCTGCCTGCAGTTGTAACAGGTTTATTCCAAGGAGAATATCTCCTGGTTCGAACCCACTTACGACAACAGGAAAGCCTTTTTCTGCAAGAGATTCAAAAGGTTTTGTGCCTATTATGGTTGCCACGTGCCCAGGAGCTATAAATGCATCAACGTCTGCATCCCTGGCAAGGAATTCGACTGCAGGGGGAGTTTGTTTCTGCGAGGCAAGGAGGCTGAAGTTCTCGGGGGTCTTTCTTAAAAGAGCAGCTGCATTTGCAGGAACCGTGGTCTCAAAGCCTATTCCAAAAAAGACTACTTCAAGTTCTGGCTTTTTTTCCGCAAGGGCAATTGCATCGTCAATACTATAGACCATCTTTACATTTGCCCCTTCAGATTTCGCATCCAGCAAGCTTTCGGCCGAACCCGGAACCCGCATCATGTCTCCAAAAGTGACAACGGTTGCCCCACTTTTTGCAAGGGCTATTGCAATATTAACGTCTTCTTCAGGAGTCACACAAACAGGGCATCCAGGACCGCTTATTACTTCAATATTTTTCGGAAGGACACTCCTTAACCCATATTTTGCTATAGTTCGCTCGTGCGTTCCGCAGACATGCATTATGCGAAGCGGTTTCTTTGAGCCTCTGATTCTTTCCAGAAGCTTTCGTTCAAGTTCAGGAACTGCTGGCTTTGAGGGGGAATTCCCATTTTCCATTTTTCATCAGCGTCCGCTTTCAGGTCGATTCGCTTTCGGGGGTATCTATCTCTTCAAGTCCCGCAATCTGTCTGAGAAGGTGCATTGTTTCTTCACTTTCTTCTTCCGAGATTTCGGCTATTGCATATCCAACGTGGACAAGAAAGTGTTTTCCTATCTGGGATTCATTGGCGCCTCCCATAAGGTCCATGTTTACGTCTCTACAGATTCCGCCCATGTCAATTGTTGCAGTATTCTCATTTACAATGGATTTTACTTTCCCAGGAATAGCTATACACATGTTTCCTCGAACTCTTTTCTTTTAAACCTATTAATTTATACGAATTCTTTTTTCATGAGATAAATTCCTGTATTAAAGTTTTACAAGAATTATTTTACAAAAGATATATATTTGTGGGGTATATATATTTACAGGTCTCAACTGAACAAAAAACCCCTCCAGTTTTACTTCCTTAACTGGTTAAACAGCTTTTATCCCCTTACTTGATTTTATTTCTCCACTGCTGCCTTTAAATGTTCGTTTTTCCTTTCTTCACTTGCCGCAGACAGAAAAATGAAGGTATCATTAACAAGAACCTAGTTCTACGTTTTAAATAAATCTGTTGTCGAAAATTGTTTTTGGAACTCTATGGTTCTATTTTATATTCTTTTTGTTTTTTCATTTCGCTTGTATAATTTAAAAATGTTCTTTGTCCTGATTTTGGACTTGCTTTAGAAATGTTTTAGAAAAGGTTCTAAAACCGTTCTATTTGAGTCTGAATACCCCAAATTCTAAAAGATATGAATAATTGAGGTTTGAGTAGTATTTATTCTGCAGCTTCACATAATAAGATGAGCTTCTTTAGCACTTCTTTTCCGTTTTAAGTTTCTATGGAGAGTGTTTTTCAGAACACTGAAGATCATAGTTAATAGAGAAAACCCGGGGTTAAAAACTGAAAAGCTTTTAGTAGAAGCGATATTATCCGGATCCTTGAGACTTAAACAGGATCAGTTGCGACAATATCATTCCTTCTCATGAATCTCAGTTCTGGTTGAGAAAGTTCAATCTACTAAAATATCC
>DATMYS010000099.1:0-3176 GCA_035560835.1 Methanosarcina sp. | reverse complement strand
GTATATTTCAGGTGACCATAGTTTTAGTATGGCACTGATCATAGATGAGGAAAGCTCTTAAAAGAGAAAAATTTGTATTAAAAAAAGTTTTAACTTCTTTATTTTTTCAAAACCCGGTACATCAGATGTACATATTGCTTTTCCACTATTTCATCTCGTAAAAGTTCAAGCCTGATGCCGTTTTTTTCCAGGGTTCTGAAAAGATTTGTCCCATTCTTCCCTACAATTTCAGGAGTGAGAATAAGGCTGATTTCCTCGACAAGCCCATGTTCGAGTAATATACTGTTCAGTACTCCTCCGCTGTCCGAAACTACAAGTTCAAAACCATATTTTTCGTTTGCAATTTCCAGTGCCTGTCTGATGTTTACACGGTCTGCTCCTGTCCGGATGAAATCATAATTTCTTTCTTTGAGGTAATTTATATAAGCTTCAGGAGTCTTTTCCGAGACAAGAACAATTGCATCTTTGCTGAATTCGGAACGCCTGAAAACATGCATTAACCCTTCAAGAATTCCCTTTGAGTCCGCAATCAGCCAGTATGCTCTTGGATCGTCGGGCTGGATTTCAGGCTTTTTGAAGTCCGATTCTTCCTCAGGCGGAATTTTTTCGCAGAAGAACTGGGTTCCGGTTTTTGCAGTGTTCGAGCCGACAATCATTGCATCGGGCTGATAACTGCTCAGGATTTTGTAGTGAACTTCAATATTTGCTTCGAAACCCGTAGTAGAGCCGTCGAGACTTATACTGTTGTGAATAATTACTTTTGGTATCATACTATCCCCTGAATTTTCCTTACTTATTCGATTGAACTCCCACTAATCCTTTTAATTCTGAACTTTCACTTTAAAAAGTCAAATCAGTTTTTAATTCCTTTGAAGTTTTTATAATATATCGAAGAAGTTATCTGTATTGGAACGTATTTAATTTTAATGCATATTGTGGAATTTGAAAGTGTATCGAAGTCTTTCTCAGAGAGGAATATTCTCGAGGAAATCTCGTTTTCAGTGAGGCAGGGTGAGATCTTCGGGCTTCTCGGGCCAAATGGAGCAGGAAAGACAACACTTATAAGGCTTCTTCTTGACATTCTCAGGCCGGACTCCGGGGAAATACGTGTCTTTGGGGATTTCCTGAGCCCTGCTGCAAAAAACAGAATAGGATACCTTCCCGAAGAACGGGGGTTGTATAAGAAAACAAGACTTCTGGATATGCTGGTTTATCTTGCACAGCTTAAAGGCATGCCAGAAAAGCAGGCTTATTTGAATGCCGAATCCCTTCTCAAATCCCTGGAATTAGATCAATATAAAAACAAAAAAGTTGAAGAGCTTTCCAAAGGAATGCAGCAGAAGATCCAGTTCCTTTCCGCAATAATCCATGAGCCTGAACTCGTAATCCTTGACGAACCTTTCTCTGGGCTTGATCCTGTAAGTACAAAGACCGTTATGGCAAGAATCCTGGGACTCAGGGCAGCAGGAAAAACGATAATCCTTTCCACACACATGATGGAGCAGGCCCAGACACTTTGTGATAGGATTCTTATGCTTAATAAAGGAAGGAGAGTACTTTACGGCCCTGTGGATGAGATCCGAAAGGAGCATGGAAAAAACTCTCTGATTGTAGAATTTGCAGAAAAGGAAGATTTGAACGCAATTAGGGACATTTCTGGCATAAAGAAAGTAATAGAACATGGAAAATCGGTTGAAATTTTCCCTGGGGATGGGGTAAGCGCCCAGATCCTTCTTGAGGAACTTGTCCAGACAGCAAACCTTCTGAGTTTTGAGAAGGCATTTCCCTCCCTGAATGAAATCTTTATTCAGACTCTGGAGAGTGCCTCAAATGAATAATTTTCCCGGGAAAACCTTCATTGTTGCAAGGCACGAGTTCCTGAAAACAATAAAGCGTAAAGAATTTCTTTTTATGACCTTCTTCTTCCCCCTTCTGTTTGCAGGAATCAGTATTCTTCCGGCAGTACTTTCTGGCATGAACCAACCTGAAGACCAGAAAGTAGGTTATATTGATATGACCGGATCCTTCGGATTTCCAGAATCAATCCAGAGCGAAGGCCTTTCTCTAGGATCCTCAGAGGCAAAAACATCAGTTATAGAATTTGTGATGTACAGGGAAATTTCCGATGCAAGGCAGGCCCTACAGGCAGGTCAGATTTCTTCCTACCTGGTTATTCCTGAAGACTTTCTTAAAACCGGAATAATAGAACTGTATAGCCTTGAAAAAGAAGCGTCTATGTCAAATTTTGAACTTTCTGCCGAACTCTCAGATATCGTTATTACTTCCCTCCTTAAGGACAAAGTAGACGAGCCGACTCTCAATAGGGTCCGAGATCCGGTTAACATCAAGTTTTATAATGTAGGAGAGAGCGGAGAGTCTTCTGAACGGGGTATTGCTGATATTTTTGCAAGCTTTGGCCTTCCTATTTTAACGGCTTTTCTCCTTCTCTTCAGTATTTTTTCGTCTTCTGGCTTTCTGCTTCGCGGTGTTGCCGAAGAAAAGGAAAATAGGATAATAGAGATCCTGCTGTCTTCCGTAACCCCTTCCGAAATCCTTACAGGTAAGATCCTGGGGCTTGGTGCAGTAGGTCTTTTGCAAATTGGAATCTGGCTTGTGGCAGTAGTATTTGGGAGTGATTATGCCCTTCCTGTAAAAATCGAACCTGATACTCTCTTCTTCGCTCTTATTTATTTCGTGCTTGGCTTCCTATTTTTTGCCAGTATGATGGCAGGAATAGGGGCAGTTACCGGCTCCCTTCAGGAGAGCCAGCAGGTTGCAGGAATTTTCACGTTTGCAGCCGCATTACCTCTCATATTCATGCAGCTTATCCTTACAAATCCGGAAAGCCCATTTTCAGTATTTCTTTCCCTCTTTCCTCTTACCTCGCCTGTAGCCATGCTTACCAGGATGGGAGCAACAACCGTGCCTATTTCTCAGATTCTTGCCAGCATCTTCATTCTGTTGATTTCGGTTCACGTTGTGATCTTGCTTTCCAGCCGGCTTTTCAGGACTTATCTACTCATGTACGGGAAAAGACCGAAAGTAAAGGAAATCTGGAAGAATATCTGGACAGAATCAAGATAAAGGAAAGTAAAATGGTGCTTTTAATTGTCGTGTAGAACTTTGATCAAATTATAGAAACTCTTTCTCCAATTATTCGGAAAAATGAGTAAAAT
>DATMYS010000098.1:0-6390 GCA_035560835.1 Methanosarcina sp. | reverse complement strand
ATATAGAAAATAAGGAAAACGTGGAAAAAAGATAGAAAATAAGGAAAACGTGGAAAAAAGATAGAAAAGAGGTGGCATCATTCCAGGAGTGGGGATTTGTTTTTCGGAAATGGGGTTTTATCCTGGATTTTGGAACGATTGGGGAGTCGTTCTCTTTGGGGTTTTGGGGTTGGTGTGTGAAAAATAGCCTTGGGAATGATGCCTTTTTCAACTGCCAGTACTTGTCTGGCACAGTACTACATCTTAAGTTATATTATATAAATATATAGGAAACTAAGGATGATCTCTCAATATAGAAGTATATTGATTGATTCTAGACATGCCAATTACATATCTTCATAATATTGCTTAAAACCCTCATATTTTGGTCTCCCATCTGCACTTTTTAACTGCGCTGAAACAACCCTCTCTTTGGAGTATATCTACTCTAAAATAATCAGGTGACAGAGGAAAGGCATCACCGAACTCTATTCAGAAAATTGAGGGAAGATTAAACTCCAATAAAGAGATAAAGAATTAAACTGCTATTTTTTCCAGGTTACAACCATCTTTACTGGGTTCTTGCAAACATGCGGTCCAGTTCCCCTTTCGTAAATGTGATCACAGTGGGCCTGCCGTGAGGACAGGAGTAAGGATTTTCAGCCTTTTTAAGCTGATCTATTAGCTCTTCCATCTGTCTGGAGCTGCAGGCTGCTCCCCCTTTAATTGCGGCTCTGCATGCGATTGTCTTGCAGACCTTTTCCGAAATTCCTGTATCTTTTTTAACTTTTCCTGAAGCTAAAAGGTCCGAAACTACATCATGGATAATCTCGGGGTCCTCAAGCCGCCCGAAGATCTCAGGTATGAAGGTGACTACGTATGTATTGTCCCCGAATTCTGAAATCCCGAAACCGCAATCTTCCAGATAAGGAATGTATTCTTCCATAAGCACTTTTTCTTTAGGGGTAAGGTCTATGGTTACAGGTGTGATCAGCTCCTGCACACTGGACTTTTTCATCTTCAAAACCTGCTCGTAAAGAATTCTCTCGTGAGCAGCATGCTGGTCGATAAGAACAAGGTCTTCTCCCCTTTCAGCAAGGATATACAGCTTAGATACCTGCCCTATAACCCTCAGGTTTTCAAAAGAATCCGTATTTGATTTTTGTTTTTGTTTTGGACTCTTTTCAGCACTTTTATTCACAGGTTCTCTCTTTTTCAAGCTTGCTTTTTCAATTTCACTCTCTTGAATACCTGTTATTCTCTTCTTACTTTCCCCTTCTTTCTCCCTTTCCTGGTCGATTTTATTATCCAGCTTTTTATCGCCTGAGATTTCCTGCGCTCCTCCTTCTGCAGTAAAGTCCAGGAGGCGCTCGGAATGTTTTAGCCTTCTCTCGGTATCTTTTACCGGATAAACGTAAGTATCGGCCTTATCTCTCAGAACCTTGTTACTTTCAGGAAGGTCGGTTTTCTCCAGAATCCCGATGTCCTTTCCAGCCTCCTTCTTTCCAAAAGTTTCCGCAGTTTCGGAGACCTGCAATCTACCTGAAGAGCCTGAAACCTCGAAGGTTTTCTGAAAAATTCGGTCTCTTTTATCCCTGATTTCAGGAACCAGAGTATTTTCAGAGAGTACTTTTTCTATCGCAAATGTGACTGCATCCCCAAGCTCTTTCTCCCGGCTGAAACGAACTTCAGCTTTGCGGGGATGTACATTAACGTCCACTTCCTCGGGATTAACAATAAGAGAGAGTACTGCCACAGGATACCGTTCTTTAGGAATTTTGGTATAATATCCTTCACGAATAGCTTTATTGATGGCTCTTGAGGCTACCGGGCGGGTATTTACGAACAGGAAAAGCTGGTCGCTTTCTCTTCGCGTAGTTTCGGGCTTTGAGATATACCCCAGGATTTCAAAATCTTCGGTCCTGTATTCCAGGGGAAGCATTGAACGGGCTGTATCCGGGCCAAGAAGATTCACAATACTTTTGAAAGGCTCGCTTGAGCCCGCATTTCTTATGACTGGCTTTCCTTCACTGAGTAAGGTAAAGGAAATCTCCGGATTTGCCAGGGCAAGCTGCATTATCGTATCGGTAATATGGGCAAGCTCGGTACGGTCACTTTTGAGGTACTTCTGCCTTGCCGGGATATTGTAAAACAAGTCTTTTACGTGCACAGACGTACCCGGAGCCGTGCCTGCATCCGAAGTTTCCAGAACTGTTCCCCCATGGATCACTATCCTCGTGCCTGTAATCTCTTCCGGGGGCCGAGTAAGAATCTCCACCTTTGCAACTGCTGTAATAGACGAAAGGGCTTCTCCCCTGAAACCCATTGTAGAAATAGTATCCAGATCTTCGATCCGCGTGAGCTTGCTCGTAGCATGTTTTTTGTATGCAAGCAGAGCATTCTCCCTGTCCATCCCACATCCATTGTCCCGAATAAGAATGGAGCGTTTACCACCCTTCTCGACTTCAATTCGGATATCAGTGGCTCCGGCATCTATTGAGTTGTCTATCAGCTCTTTTACTACGGACGCAGGTCGCTCGATTACCTCTCCGGCCGCGATTTTGTTTATGGTATCCTTATCAAGGATCCGAATTTTATTTCCCTTAGCTTTTCCTTTTCCTTCAACATGTTCTTCTATCATTCCTTTACTCCGTCCAGCCCAGAAAAATTTTCATTGGACATCCTTTTATCGACCCATAATCCAAAAAATTTCATTAGATATCCTTAATCAACCCATAATCCAGCACTTAATCCAGCAGCCTTTTCAGCTCATGGAGCTTATTCAGGGCTTCTATCGGCGTCATTTCTTCTACATTCAATTTTCTCAGAACTGTTTCTACAGGGCTGGGCCTGTTTACCTCTGCCGAATTTTCGCCGCTGTTTCCAGGGTCAAAAAGCATCATCTGAGTATAACGTGCTGTAGCTTTGCTTTTTCTCTTTTTCCCGTTGTTGCCGTCTTCAGCCTCTTCGAGCACGTTTTCTTTTTCGAGTTCCTTAAGAATCTCACTTGCTCTCTCAATTACCTTTTCCGGGACGCCTGCAAGCCTTGCAACCTGGATCCCGTAACTCCTGTCTGTTGCGCCCGGCACGATTTTTCGCAGGAAGACTAGCTCGTGACCTTCTTCTTTTACTGCAATATGATAATTTTTGACCCTTTTTAGTTTCTCTTCAAGAGCTGTGAGCTGGTGGTAATGGGTTGCAAATAGAGCCCTTACTCCTGCTTTTCCCCTGTTATGCAGAAATTCCACAACAGCTTTTGCAATACTGTACCCATCATAGGTACTTGTTCCCCTGCCGATCTCATCAAGAAGTACAAGGCTTCTGGGACTTGCATTATTCAGGATGTTTGCAAGTTCAATCATTTCTACCATAAAGGTGCTCTGCCCGCTTGCAAGATCGTCAAATGCCCCAATTCTGGTAAAGACCTGGTCAATGATCCCTATTGAAGCATAGGATGCAGGAACAAAAGAGCCTACCTGGGCCATAATAGCTATAAGGGCAGTCTGCCGCATATAGGTGGACTTTCCTGCCATATTCGGACCTGTCACCAGCAAAAACTGGTTTTCCTTGCAGTCCATTTCAGTATCATTCGGGACAAAGCCACCATGTACAGTGTTTTCAACTACTGGATGCCTTCCATCCCGGATAAGGATCTTGCAGTCGTCCGTAAGCTGTGGCCTGATATGATTATTATTTTCTGCTACCTCAGCCAGGTCTGCAAGGACATCAAGCGCACCTATTCTTTCGGCGGTTTCCTGAAGTTCTCTTGAATGGGCTGAAAGTGTCTGCACAATTTCTGTAAAGATTTCATACTCGAGAGCCATAGCTTTTTCATTGGCTGTCAGGATTAGGCTCTCTTTTTCCTTGAGTTCAGGGGTAAAAAAGCGTTCGGCATTTGACATCGTTTGTTTTCTGATATAATCTTCAGGCACCTGGCTACTGTTGGCATTGGTTACCTCTATGTAATACCCAAAAACCTTATTGTATCCCACTTTCAGGGACTTTATCCCGCTTCTTTCTCTCTCTTTCTGCTGAAACTTTGCAATCCACTGCCTGCTGTTGCTTGCAATATCCTTTAGTTCATCAAGCTCTGCACTGTATCCCGACTTTATCATGCCTCCTTCCCGAACTGAGATCGGCGACTCGTCAACTATTGCTCTATCTATCATTTCAGCCAGATTTTCAAGTTCGGAAAACGATGAAAGCCCGACTGCAATCTCCTTTAAAAGTTCGGAGGCAACGTTATCCAGAAGGGAATCCCGGACAGGAGGCAGAGCTTCAAGGGATTTTTTCAGGGCTACAAGGTCCCTTGCATTTGAATTTCCATATACTACCCTGCCTACGAGACGTTCGACATCCCTGACCTCTGAAAGCCAGTTCCTGAGATCGTAGCGGAGCAGAGTCTTTTCTGCCAGTTCTTCAACTGCATCGAGCCGAAGGTTAATTTTTTCTACGGAAAGCAGAGGTTTCAAAAGCCACTTTTTAAGGGTACGGCTTCCCATTGGCGTTTTCGTACTATTCAAAATGCGGTAAAGGGAGTTTTCGTCCCCTTCATCTCGCACATTTTTGACTATTTCGAGATTCCGCAGGGTTACGGAATCAAGGATCATAAATTCGGAATTTGAGTAGGTTCTCAGGGTATTGATATGGGTAAGCTCCCGCATCTGCGTAGTCTGTGCATATTCCAGAGCAGCCCAGGCTGAATATACTGCAAAATCCAGTTTTTCGCAGCCCAGGCCTTCAAGAGTTGCAACCCTGAAATGGGTTTTTAGCCTTTCTCCGGCTTCTTTTGCTCCTGAAATGTCGGGGGCAAACTCCTGCACAATAGTTTGAGCTCTCAGCCGGTCTGCAAGGTCGGGATTTCCATACAGGGATGGAGGCAGGATGCATTCGGAAGGTCGCATGCGGGCAAGCTCGCTTAGAAGCTTTTCAAAACTTTCCGAATCCCGAAATTGAGTTGTAAGGAATTCCCCTGTAGAAATATCGAGAAAAGATACCCCG
Source organism: Methanosarcina sp. (assembly GCA_035560835.1). Taxonomy (GTDB): domain Archaea; phylum Halobacteriota; class Methanosarcinia; order Methanosarcinales; family Methanosarcinaceae; genus Methanosarcina. The sequence goes on along the minus strand of DATMYS010000098.1, from coordinate 1,410 downwards.
ATTTCTATATTTTTTTCCATGTTCTTTCCGGACCTTCCTATTTCTCGCCCTGCAACTGCCATGAGGTAATTGTTTGAAGCATCTGAAAACATGGAAGAATCAATTGCAGTGCCAGGCGTGACCACCCTGACAACCCCTCGCTTTACGATTCCCTTTGCTTTTTTCGGGTCTTCAAGCTGTTCGCAAATTGCCACTTTATACCCTTTGTTTATTAACCTTGGCAGATATGTATCAATTGCATGATAGGGTATTCCTGCAAGCGGCATCCTCTCTCCTGATTTGTCTTTGCCCCGGGCTGTAAGCGTGATCTCGAGTTCTTTTGCAATCGTTTTTGCATCTTCCCCGAAAGATTCGTAGAAGTCTCCCATGCGGAAAAAGATCAGGGTGTCAGGATATGCCTGCTTGGCTTCGTAGTACTGGCGCATTGCAGGGGTCATCATTTCAGTCATTTTTTACTCACTGTAGGCCTTGAATAATTATGTATAAATTGGAGAATTTCTCGGAAATTCTGGATTTTCCAGAGTTTTTAGTTACTGGTTAGCGTCCTTATTGGGATTCCCTAATTTCCTAAACACTAGCTGATATCTTTAGATACGGGCTAGTAGATACCATATCTTTATTAAAATCATCCTTCTTATATATATTTAACAATTCAATATTGCAAGCCATCTTGAAGGAGGAATTGCTCTGGATCGGGAAAAACTCATTGAGATTTGCCCTGTATGCGGAAACGCAGATTTATATTATGAAGTTGGCGGGTATGCAGGTTCGGTTTATCACTGCAAAGAATGCGGGTATATAGGAGCTTTTGTTATTGAGGCTAATGAGGAAATGATCGAGAAAATCCGGGAAAAATACAGGCGTGAAAGAATGAATCAAAGTAATAAAGTGAGCGAAAGCGAATGAAAGTAAATGATAGTTATGAAAACATCATCAATAAACTTATTAGAATCAACTCCAGAATAAAATATAATTATTGATATAAAATATAGTAACTTAATTCCGCGTTTTTAAGCGCATAAATATCTTTTGATATCGATACATGCGCTTAAACGTAAGCACATCAGATGCAAGGTAAAATTTTTAAATCGCAATCTTCTTACCTCACAAAGATACATCATAGCATATGCGCCTAAAAATGCGGAAGTTAGGATAGTAATCTAGGTGATTTTTCCAGATGCAAAATTTCCGATATCAAACAAATGAGACTGTGTAACTATATATCACCTCCCTTTGAAATTCTTGTAAATAATTTTGTTTATGATGATGCCGAGCTCGCTAGTAAAAATATCCCGACACCCAGCGAAAGAATCTGCTTATCGTAATTTTATTTGACACAGTTTCCTCCATCAACGACCCAGATTTTACTTTAACAATTTTAGTTTTAAGTGTATATGAATCGTATAATAG
>DATMYS010000097.1:0-4281 GCA_035560835.1 Methanosarcina sp. | reverse complement strand
GATTATGGGTTTTATATTTTTAGACATCAGGGATTCAATCCAAGATATTCTAAAAAGGCACTTTTCGAGTGAGATACAATTAAAAACTGGTTAAATAAGACTGGATTTGAGTTTTCGAGTGTTTTATCCATACTTCTGTAGAAATATCGACTTATCAATTTGGAATTAAACTCATAGCAGGTTAATTGACAGGAAAAAGCTACATTAGGCTCTCTCAAAACAGAGATTTTCCCGTGATAAACTCTATTTTTCATCCCTGAGCTTTCCCAGGAATCCGAAGAAGTCAAATCTGTTTTCAGAGTTTTTGCCTTCCTCTTTCTTCTTTTCCATTACTTCAAATCTTCTATCTATAATATATTCTCCAATCGGATTGACAAAACCAAGCAGGATTCCCAGTCCTGTAAAAATATAAACTACAGTGAAAATTTTCCCCAGATCCGTTTTAGGGGCAAAGTCCCCGTATCCCACCGTTGCCAGAGTGATAACCGAAAAATAGAAAGAGTCAAGCCATCTCCAGCCTTCGACTCTATGGTAAAAAAAAGTGCCTCCTGCAAGAGTTATCACAGTTAAATAAAGGAGGGATCTGAACTTCGGATCTTTAAGCAGCGTTCCTAATGTCCTTATAAACATCCAGAATGTATAAAGAAAAGGAATCATTATCTTTCCTCCAAATATGGTTCTCCACAAAGATTAAAGAGAAATTTGTGCAGGGTGTAAACTATGATTTAACCATGGTGCTGGTACCATTAGAAACGCGGGCTTTCAATCCAGTCCCACTTTCTGAAGCTCTGTCCGAGCAGGTAGAGGGCAAGAGGCACCAGCAGGAGGTTTACAAGCACATAGTACGGGCCAAACATTGACAGGATGATATTAACCAGCAGGAGCGGCATTATTGAGAATGTATATACTGCGAAGGTCCTGCCGTTATAGAGGTTTATGGAAGGAGAAAGCCCTGTAAGGTAAATAAGTATCGAAACCATGTAAAGCGAAATTGAGAAGAAAAGCAGAAGGGATGGCAGCAGAACTTCGGGGTCTTTTCTAAGGGTGAGCGGGATAAGAAGTATAAGCGGAATAAGATTCAGGAAAAGGTAAGTGTTGAGTTTGCTCCTTATCATATCCGAAACTTTAAGGGGGAAGAAAGCATACGAGGCAAAAATGTCGTATTCTGTAAGCCAGTTATACATCGAGGAGAAAAGCACTCCCAGAACAAGGGAAAACAGGATTAAGGTATTTAAAGCCTGAAGAACTCCTCCCAGGACTGAAAGGAGCAGCCAGATAAGAGCCGCTGGCATCAGGAACGAGAAAATTAACTTTCCGAGTCCTCCTTCACTTCTTTTCAGGTCAAGGAAATCCTTTGCAGCAAAAGCTGCATACCTGTAGGAACCAAATTTTTCGCACAGCCTGGAAAATGAGTTTGGAAAGCTCTTTTTCGTCTGGGGGAAATCTACCTTCAGGAAAAGCATGGATAAAGCTGAAGGAAGGATTATAAGCCCAAAAGAGAGTAGGAACTGGCTTTTTGAGGGACGCAGGAAAAAAGAAAGGCTTGGCAGGATGTAAAAGATTTCGGAATCCAAATTTCCGGAAATAAAAAGCATGAAAATGCAACCAGCCAGCAAAACCAAAGTCAGCAGCTTTCCGGAGTGTGCATAAATAGTCGATAAGAAAAACACCAGGGAAAGCCCTATCATAAAGGAAAGAGAAAGGGTCAGGAGAAGGAGGAGAAGGATAACAGGAAAATGGAAGTTTCCTGCCGGAATAAGAGCTGCAGCAAGCGCAAAACCTGCAATGAAAGGCAGCACGTAGAGGATAAAGTAATATACGATATCTTTCACAAGGAAGTTTGCAAAGATCAATCTTTCGGAAACAGGAAGCGTCCTTGAGGAATATGCTATCAGACTTGCCTGCCCGAAACGCCGGTTCATAAACTCCCTACCCATAAGCCCGAAGGCTCCTACCATGCCTCCCATAAGCAAAAAAAGGTAATGCATCCCTAGTGCGATCTGGGCATAAGTAAAGATTTCGCTGAAAACCGGCAGAACCAGGCTTACAAAAAAAGTGAGCAGGAAGATAAAGCCCGGAAAAAGAGAAAAACCATTGTTCCCGAAAAGGTTCGAATGCATCCGCCATTCTTCTTTAAGCATGCTTTTGAAGATCTCAAACATAAAATCCCTGCTAGTTTCAGTCTTTCATGCCGTTTTCACTTTTGCCTTCATTCTATTTTCATTTTTGTTCCTTTTTCATCTTCATTCTTGTTTTTGTGCTGCTTTTCATTCTTGCTTTGTGCCAGCTTGCTAAGTTTATACATTATAAGAGAATCTCACATCTCTATTTTATTCACGCATACTGTGCAGGTATACTCAGACCGATGTCGGAATTCCCTGGTCGGCTTACCAGTTCCAGGAAGAACTCTTCAAAGTTCTTTCCCTGAAGGGCAGGATCGTCCAGGCGGCCTGTATAGACCAGTTTTCCTTTGTAGATGATTCCAATGCTGGTACAGATCTGTTTTGCGATTTCGAGGATATGTGTCGAAATGAAGATTGTTCCCCCGTTTTTCACATAGTCTGCGAGAAAATCCTTTACTTTTCTCTGCATTACAGGATCCAGGTTGATTAGAGGCTCATCGATAATTGCAAGTTCCGGCTCATGCAGGAAAGCCTGGGCAAACATCAGTTTTTGTCTTGTACCTCTTGAGAGGTCTTTGCATAGTGAATTCTTCTGGTCTCCAAAATCCATAAATTCGAACCATTTTTCACAGGTTTTCTCATAGTTTTCCATTTTCCGAATCTTTGCAACGAAATAGAGGTATTCTTCTGCGGTCAAAAAACTCGGTGGAGTTTCCTGCTCAGGAATAACACCCACAAGTTCTCTGACTCGAATCGGGTCTTCGAGCACATCCACACCGTGTACCCTGACTGAGCCGGAGGTGGGCTTTATTTGACCGGTGAGCATTTTTATCATGGTCGTCTTTCCCGACCCGTTAGGGCCCAGAAGCCCAAAGAGCTCACCTTTTCCAATTGAAAGGGAAATATCATTCACTGCGTTTGTACTTCCGTAGGATTTAGAAAGATTTCTCACTTCAATCATCTTTAAGACTCCTGAAAACATGTAATTTACAGGCAAATTAAGGTACACACCAATCATGAGTAAGTTATAGAGTTATACACGAAGGAAATTACAGAGTCAATTAACGGTGAGTGATTTTTCCCTGAATGAACCAGGAATAAACAAGAAATAAGTTTGAACCTGTGACATTCACAAGGTAAAATTTAGTTTGAGATCAACAGTTAAAAATTTTACTGTAAGAGAGTATACTCTAAAAATATATAAAAGAGTTTCGTAGATTATCTCTTAAACCCGTACCTTTAATTCGGGAAAACTTTTAGAGGAAAATCCGTCGGTTGTAGGGCTCAAAGCATTAAGTTCACTTGCAGTCTCGCTTAGAGAAAGCATAAAGTCCGTCCTTATCCTGAAAATAAGCTCTTCAGGCTCTACACAGCAAAAAAGAGTTGGTTCACCCTCAATTATCCAGACATATCCTTTTTTTTCCATTCCCCTGAGAGTTCTATAGACTTTGGGCCTTGGGACTCCGGCTTTTTCTGCAATTTCACTGGCTCGTGCCTGCTTAAGGCAGACAAGCACTGTATAGATTTTGGCTTCGTTTGCAGTAAACCCCAGTTTCTGAAGATTTTCTACAATTTTCAAAGTCACTTCATTTTCCTCCTCTCATACAATCCTCTAGTCAAATTCATTTAACTTGTTGGCTGGCAGCCTTTCTTAAAATCCTCACCATTGTCTCAAGACTCTTGACATAATCTTCTGTATCCTGCTCATCTACAAGCTTAAGCAACTCATCGGTAATCTGATTAGAATAGTTATAACAATCTAATCCTTTTTCAGTTAGAGAAACAAGCACTTTCCTTCGGTCTTCAGGGTCAGTTTTTCGAAATACCATCCCTTTTTTCTCCAGATCATCTACCATTCGGGTGAGGCTGCTTTTATCCATACCTGTGTACTTCCCTATGGTTGAGGGCATGATTTCACCTTCCATGCCTATGATCTTGATTACTACGGGCTGATTCTTGCTTAGATTCTTAAATTTGCTACTGATTTTCTTCTGAAAAGTTTGTTCAAAGATCAAATTGTCAAGAGCATCTCTTTCCATCATCAGAAGAATTATCTTCTTCAGAGTTGCTTCGTTCATTTTCTCACTTTTCCTCTTATACCAGATTTTGTCATTATAGTTTTTTGAGGCTCAATTTTCAAAGTTACAACAAATTATAT
>DATMYS010000096.1:0-5443 GCA_035560835.1 Methanosarcina sp. | reverse complement strand
GGTATTCGTGACCCTCTGCGCTCCCGATGTAATAAACTTATTTTCCTGATGTTTAAGCAAAAATTGTATAGTTCAGCTGTTTTTCTAAAAATCCGATTGGGGCTAAAGCATTAAAGAATTGATTATATGGAATTTTGCCTCAATTCATCAGAAAAACAAATAATTGGGACCAGAATTGCTGACAAATCTATTCTCATATATTACCGGCACCTATCCATGATAAAGATACACGTCGGTAGTTGATATAATGAGTAATATCGAAGCAATAAATGTAAAAAAAACATTCAAGATCCGGAATGCGAAAACTTCCAATAAAGGAGATGCCTCTTCATCTAAGTTTTATGCACTGGGAGGAGTGAACCTTAACATTAAAGCTGGAGAGTTCTTTGTTATTCTTGGACCAAGTGGATGTGGGAAGTCTACATTTCTCGACCTTATCGGTGGACTGACAGAGCCAGATGATGGTGAAATATTAATTAACGGTAAGCCGATTAAAGGTCCCAGTCTTGACAGAGCTATTGTTTTTCAACAGCCAGCCCTTTTCCCCTGGAGGACTGCACTGAATAATGCTTCATTTCTGCTGGAAGCAAAAAGGGTTGAAAAGGACATCAGGGAAGAAACCGCAAGAAAATACCTTTCACTTGTCGGATTATCAGGTTTTGAGGACAGATACCCATATGAATTGAGTGGAGGAATGAAACAGAGAGTCGCAATTGCGAGGGCACTTGCTATAAATCCCGAAATACTTTTGATGGACGAACCATTCGCTGCCCTTGATGCGCAGACCCGAGAAATCATGCAGACAGATCTTTTAAAGATAAGGGATCAGACGCAAAAAACCGTGCTTTTCATAACTCACAGTATAGATGAAGCAGTCTTCCTCGCTGACAGGGTTGCAGTCATGACTGCCAGACCAGGCATCATTAAGACTATTATTGATATTCCGATTCCCCGAAAAAAGCGCTTATCGAATGATGTGAAGATAACTCCAGAATTCGTCGAAACCAGACATAAGCTGTGGGAACTTTTAAAGGAAGAGGCTATCAAGGCACATGAGATGCACAGTAAATCCTCTATTGAGGATTTCAACCTTGGAGATACAAGGAATATTAAAAAAGCGCCTGCTTTGTCGATACCTTTAGACACGAGATCGAAGTGATCCAATGGAAAGCAGTGTAGGTCCAGAGTCTATCCACAGGTCCTCAGACTTCGATGTTATTGATCTTCTAAAGTCTTATTTCCAGCGATCAATAGCTATCATCATATTCCTGATTATATGGGAAATAGCTCCCAGGATTGGATTAGTAAATATATTGTTTATATCTCCACCATCAGTAATTTTTTCCTCGATGGTGGATTTGATATTATCAGGGGAGTTGATAACCCAAACAATATCTAGTTTGATCAGAGTTATCACAGGCTTTGGGCTAGCACTTTTGGTTGCATTGCCGCTGGGATTTCTACTTGGAGGATGGTTTAAAGAACTCGAAACATCTCTCAATCCACTTCTACAGGTTCTTGGGCAAGCTAATCCATTTACATTATTTCCGGTTTTTATGGCTCTTCTTGGGATTGGCGAGATATCCAAGATAGCTATCATCTACTGGGTGTGCCAGTGGCCAATACTTTTCAACACTGTTACCGGCATCAAGAATGTTGATCCGCTATTAGTAAAAATGGCAAGGACAGCAGGACTGAGTAAACTGAAAATGTTTTGGAAGGTACTGCTTCCTGCCTCGTTACCTACAGTTTTCACAGGAATAAGAATGGGTGCCGGTTTCGCATTTTTTATGCTTATCGGCTCGGAGATGATTGGGGCACACTCCGGGCTTGGATTCATGATTATCAAAGCACAGGGTACATTCCAGATCCCAAAAATGTATGCTGGCATAGTCACTGTCGCTTTGCTTGGTATCATTATAAACTATGTTATGCTGGAAATAGAAAAGCGCTCAATAAAGTGGAAAGAATCTATCGTGATCTAATCTTGACGATAAGTTGTAGTTATCGTAAAAACATCTGGAGGAATAAAATGGGTGATATTAATGATAAAAAACAGAAAAACAAACCGATATTTGCAGTAGCTGTCCTGGCAATAATTGTTATTGTGGCTGCAGGTTTCATATTATTTAATAGCGGAAATGGGCCTGCAGACAACGAAGAATATAAATTAAAAGCCAGTGTCAATAAGGATTGTACCATAACGCCATGGGTCGTGGGAGTAGAGAAGGGTTTCTTCAACGAATCAGGTGTAAAATTCGTTGACGTCGGCGAGATAGCGGCTACCCAGAGAAATAACGCCTTTGTAAGCGAACAGATAGATGTTCTTGATGCCGATCCGCAGGATCTGATAAATTTGAGATTAGCCGGAGTACCTGTAATTGCAGTTGCACAGAGTGGCGATGAACCCCCGGACGGAAACCTGAGCAAGACTCATATGCACTGGATAGTTCTGGAAAATAGTACTATCAAAAACATTTCGGACCTGAGCGAAGAGAAGCTGGGCCATAAGCCCAAAATAGGTGTAACTGCATTGGGTATTTGCGCTGATACGCAGAACAATAAATGGTTCAAGGATAATGGGCTCTCTAAGGATGATTTTGAGTATGTCGTGATACCAGATCCACAGCAGGAACAGGCATTGAGGCAGGGCTTAATTGATGTTGCAGTGCTCCATCCCCCATTCTACTTTGCGGCGGAAAAACACGGTGGTGTAAGGGTTTTGACCACAAGCCAGGAGGCTTTTGGTAGTGCAGGAGGTAACACTCTGCTTTGCTTCACCGAGAGCTTTATCAAGGAACACCCGGAGACGGTAAGAAAATTCATTAAGGGATATAAAACCACTGAAGCCTGGTCCAACAATAATCGTAATGAGGCTGCCAATTTAACTGCAAAAGCAATCGGGTTGGACGAAGCAGCTGCACACTATTACAGCAGTAGTGGTGCTGTTAATGAAACACAGTTGCAGGTCTGGATCGATCAACTTGTGGCTGATGGCACCCTGAAATCAGGACAGATCAAGCCAGGCGACCTGTACACAAAAGAATTTCAGGATGCATGGTAAGAATAGTTTAAATTGATGGCTCTTCTCTTCCAGCCATCAAATTATTTATTGATATTATGTTTGAAAAACAGATGAATTTTTTAAATGGTAAGAGCCTTTCATGGCTCATTGCCAGCCTGATAATTATTAATGTCTTCTGGGGAGCTTCCGGTGTTGCTGTTAAGGAAGCATATGCCCAGCTTGACACCCTGGATATTGTTACGCTCAGGTTTGTCCTGTCAACGCCAATGATAATCGCAGTAACGTTACTATTGAAAGGTAAGCAAGGGCTTTCTATTGATTTAAAGGATGTACCATATATGGCATTTCTTGCCACGATAGGTATCTCAGCAGCACTTTTCCTTCAAGCTTGGTCGCTGGAAAATACAACAGTTACCAATTTCACTATGATATCCAGCTTATCCACTTTCGCGGTAATGTTACTATCCTTTGCGATTATAGGAGAAAAGCCTTCTAGGGATAAAGTGATCGGAGCTGTCATTGCATTCATAGGACTGGCATTAATAACTACAAATGGCAGATTTGAGATATCCACTCAATTGAAAGGTGACATTATTGCTCTGACATCGGCTTTTTTTTGGGCATTATACACTGTCATGGGTAAGAAGATAAGCGAGAAATATTCCGCTCTTACAGTATTGAGCTATGTTTTTCTGTTCGCATCCATAGAATTCATGCCTTTTTACCTTATGTCTCAGCATACTTCCATGTTTGAATTTACGCCTCTTACCTGGGTATCTCTGGGATTCCTGACAATATGCTGTTCTTTGATCGCCTTTCTGGTGTATAATCTCGGCCTGGAGAAATTATCGGCTTCAACAGTAGCCATGACAATTTATATTACTCCACTTTCAGGTGTTTTTCTTGGGGCTGTATTACTCGGAGAGTCTTTTACAGTGTATACGCTTCTCGGAAGTATCCTGATTCTCGGTGGACTTTATAAAGCAGAGAGCAAGAGTATTTGCACATCCAGAAAGTCATCACCACTCGATACTTAAGGTTTCTTTGGATACAATAGCCTGAAGTATTTATGTGCTCCTACATTTTTGTGGTGGAAAGTGGAAGAAGCACTTTATTTAAAACCTTTTTTATAATAACTGGATAATTTAGGATTTCTACAAAGCCTAAATTTTATTATTGAGCTGCTTCTGCAAAAAAAGCTTGAGCTAAAGCATTAAAGAGTTGATTAAATGGAATTTTGCCTCAATTAATCAAAGAAGCAAATAATTGAGACCATAATTGCTGACAAATCTATTTTCATATATTACCGACGCCTATCCATGATTAGATGCAGTCCGGCAATTGATAGTCTGGATAGATCAGCTTGTGGCAGACGGCATCCTGAAACCAGGACAGATCAAGCCGAGCGACCTATACATAAAAGAATTTCAGGATGCCTGGTAAGAATAGTTTCAAATGATGGCTCTTTCTCTTCCGGCCATCAAATTCTCTTCACATAGATAAGAAATCGTATCTATATGAAGAGAATTCCTAGGGATATAGGAGTACAGAAAGCATTTCAAGATGTTTTTGTCCCTGGGGTCCTCCAAAAATTCTCTAAAAATCCTCCAAATTATTTACAAAATACCTTCTGGAAGCTGAACTAAAATAAAAAAACTACAAATGAAGGAGAGTATATGAATCTAAAACAAAAAATTTCCTTTGTATTAATCAGCATAATATTATTGTCAGCAACTGCACTTGCAGCTCCCACGACAGATTATACAAAAGCAAAAGCCAGTAAAGCCCCTATAGCCGCTTTTTCAGCGTCTCCTACGTCAGGATATGCTCCTCTAAAAGTTCAGTTTACAGATAAAAGTAAATATTCACCAACCTCATGGAAATGGAGTTTTGGAGACGGAAAATATTCAACAGCCAAAAACCCTGCACATACGTACAGTAAAGTCGGAAAATATACTGTTACCTTGGTGGCAAAGAATTCCAAAGGCGCCAATAAACTAACCAAGTATAGCTACATAACCGTGAGTTCATCAACTGTAGTAGATCCAGTTTGCAAAATGAAAATTAATAAAAATACAGCAAAATTCACGAGTAAATATAAGGGAAAGACGTATTATTTCTGCGCTGCTTCCTGTAAGAAGAAATTCGACGCAAATCCGAGTAAGTATATAAGTTCCTAAAAGACAACTATTTTTGTTCTTCTACTTATAAGAAAAAAGTTGACTAAAATCTGTTGTATCCTGAAATAATTTCGCGGATTCAAAACCATTTGAAAGTTCAATACTCGATACAGTAGCAGGAAGCGCAAAAAGTTAAACGTTGAGTAATTTCCAATTCCATTTGGTATTGTGGAATAATCATGTAAAATGAAACAAGTTAGAAGTCAGAGTAAAATAGTGGGTCAACTGTATACGATAT
>DATMYS010000095.1:0-3591 GCA_035560835.1 Methanosarcina sp. | reverse complement strand
ATAAGTAAGAGCATCTAAAATCGTAATTAAGACTCCAATTTTAGAGAATTCGGCAAATGAAAGAGTTTTTCCTTCTTTTTCTGCATTTTGAATAATTATAACGTTACTTGCAGCTCCCAGGATCAGAAGGTTTCCTGCAATTGTACTTCCCGCAGCAAGCGCCATCAGCTGCCCTTGAGAAACTGTACTGCCCATGGCAGGAAGATAGAGCGCAACAAAGGGAACGTTAGAAATAAGTTGGCTTAGTCCAATGCTAAGCGCGAGGATCATTGACACCGAGCCTAACTGAGGAGACAGCCTGGCAAGCAATTCCTGGCATGTTCCGGAAATCCACACGCTTTGCATTAGCACAAACATTGAAACGAAAAAAACCAGGGTTGACCAGTCAATATTTTTTAGGATTTCAACACGTTTTCTACTGAGCAGGACAGGCACCGCGGAGATAAGAGCAATCAAGCTCAGACTGAAATCCCAGGCAGGCAAAAACTCCACCAGAAAAATCTTGCAGGCTATGAGAATAAGCAAAAGGGAAAGAGCCATTTTTGAGGCACTGGCAAGCTCAGGGTCAGTAATAACCTCTTCGGAATGGGTAAGGGTTGATTTTCCGAATTCTTCCCGGAAAAAGAGTTTTAGCACGACATAAGCAATTAAAAGGCAGATAAAGGTTGGCAGGGCGAGTGAACGCAAAAATGTTACAAAAGGGGAATCCAGATTCCCGCCAATTGCTATGAGGAGGTTCTGCGGGTTTCCGATAGGGCTCATAACGCTTCCTGTAGTTACTCCAAATGCCAGGGAAAAAAGCATGAGTTTGGGAGATACATTGTATTTTCTAGAAAAACCCAGAACAAGTGGAGTACCCATGATAGCCAGGGTATCGTTCATGAGAATTGCGGAAAGAATTCCTGTAGAAAACAGCACAAGCAAAACAAGTTGATCCGTATCCTTCGCCCTGGAAACTATCCGGTTCCCGAGCCAGGCAAGATACCCGCTACTGTTTAGTGCTTCCCCCACGCAAAAAGCCCCGAAAAGGAAGATCAGCACATCCATATTAATTGCTGCAAGAGCTTCTTGCGGCGAAATCTCACCGAGCAACAGTACTAATATCGCTCCAAAGGTCATGATCTGCCAGATCTGCAGTCTTAAAGATCCGACCTGCCTGAGAGCGGTGAATACAAAGACACCCAGAAGAATAAGCACTGAAAGGTCAGGTAAAGGTATAGGAGAAGACAGTATAAACTCTGAAATCATGGAACCCACGAATTTGACGATATATATTTAGAATGTGATACTATCTGAAGTATAAAACTCCTGCGCTTGTGGGAAGATTTTTCAGAAAAATTTTTAAGGACATGGAAGGTACGAAACATTTAAACATAGACTGATATCTTTTTTAAGATATGACAATCTGGTTTCCTTTTTCTGCAACCATCCTTCAGGAAGAAGGCTTCTATATCTCAATCTGCCCTGAAGCTGATATAATTTCCAAGGGAATCACTATTGAAGAAGCTATTGGGAACCTGAAAAAAGAAGTGGAAAAATTCCTTGGGGAAGAACTGTCTCAGGGATTTTCGAAAATTACATTTTACTGAAGTTGAAATTTGCAGCTTTCTTCTGAAAAATAAATTCCCTGATTAAAATCAGGGTAACTGTCAATAATTTAGAGTACTTCCATCAAATATTTTCGCTCAAGCCTTTTTTCCAAAGGCTTGGTAACTGTCAATGATTTAAAGTACTTTCATCAGATGTTTTCGCTCAAGCCTTTTTTCAAAAAGCTTGGGATAATTTATCAGTACTTTCATCAGACGAGTTTAATCAGACCAGTGAGAGTACCTCGTCAGGAATATAGACTTTGCCTGTTACTGGAGCATAAACAACTATGCCTTTGAGTTCGTGAGTTACGCCATCCTTAATAAGAAGGTTCTTGCTCACAGGTAATTCGGCATCTCCGATTCTCAGTACCGGATTTGAAGAGTTTGTCATATCTAACAAATATTCGTTTTCATCCAGTTGCCTATCACCGTTATCTTTTGAGAAAACTTTCCCTACTTCTACAAACAGGCACTTGTTGGTTTCATCCAGATCGAAGTCGAGTTCTTCAGCAACGTATTCTGCAATTTCGGTATTATCCAGGTAGCCTGATGGGTGATCAGGGCCGTAAGCCCATAGTGGGACATTGTCGCCACAGTGTCCGTGGCTGGTCCAGCCTATAACTGTGTGGTTTCGGCTGATTACTTCACTGAAGGCATAATCAAGTGAGAGACCATTCCCATTGTTGTACAGCTCAAGAATTTCAGTTATATCTTCATCGGTTGCATCAATTCCCCACCAAGTCTTGAGCTGGGTTTTTATATTTTCGGGAGAGAGATCCTTTCCTATTTTTGCTGTAACACCCAAGGAATTGAGTCTCATGCCTTTGAGAGGTTCAATTACTTCTTCTACAGTTGTCGAGTCGTATTCGGAATCGGAATAACTGCCAATAGTCATGCCGCCGGTGTTGTGGTCCGGGAAAGCCAGGACAAGGGTATGCCCATCCTTTTCCGCAAAGTCAACTGCAACCTTAACAGCCTCGTCAAAAGCCAGAAATTCGGTAACAGCATAAATGGGATCATTGGCGTGAGTTCCTCCGTCTATTTGACTGCCTTCAACCATGAGGAAAAAACCATCTTTATCCTGGGAGAGTAGCTCGATAGCTTTTCCAGTCATTTCTGCAAGAGAAGGCTGATCAGGTGACGTAAATGGGCGGTTAATATCCGAAGCCATGTGGCTGCTAGCAAAAAGGCCCCAGGTTCTGCCTGAGGTCAGTTTTGACATTTCGCCTTTGGTGTCAATAAGCTGGTAGTCTCTGTCAAGAAGCACCTGTGTAAGGTTCTCTCCGTCAGTCCGTTTTCCTCCCTCATCTACAGGTATGAGATAACTGGAACCGCCACCAAAGACCACATCAATATCCTCATAAACCATCTGTTCCATAATTTCAGTTTCATTATCCCTGTTATCAACGTGAGAAGCAAAGGCTGCAGGTGTTGCATGGGTTACACGAGAGGTTACCACAAGCCCTGTAGCCTTGCCTTCAAGTTTTGAACCTTCAAGCACTGTTGCAAGTGGGCAGTATTGCAGTTCTTCGGGAGGGGTTTCGAGTTTACTTAATACAGAATCTTCTGCCGGACCAATGCCCACAAACCCGTTTGTTGTTTTATATCCTGTGGAAAATGCCGTTGCTGCAGAAGAAGAGTCTGTGATAACCGAGTCAGCACTATAAGTTGATATTGTTCCTGCCATCATTTCATCAACCTGGAGGGTTTTTCCGCTGTACCACTGTGCAAGCGTCTGTACACTCTGGGAACATCCGTCAGGGACAAGGATGATGATATTTTTAATTCTGGCTTCCGAGTCTGCTGGGGGTTCATAATCGGCTCCAGTACTCAAAAAGCTAATTTCGTTAACGGACTCGCTTAAGGCCACTGCCGGATCGATACTTCCAAAAAGCAGCAGGCCTACGATCGATAGAATAAGCAAAGCATTTAGTCTTTTTGTCTTCATGAAATTACCTCAACTTAAAAAGTAGATTTTTATAACAGGATTTAAGAGCAGGTT
>DATMYS010000094.1:0-9368 GCA_035560835.1 Methanosarcina sp. | reverse complement strand
ACTAAACGGCGTTGTACTTTATTAACTTTTTTATTTAGATCTTATAAAGAGTATGTCCGATCTTCCTGTAATTGTGCCACTATTTGAACTACTGGTTTCAGGAAAAAGTATTTATTAATGACAATATCTTATTCTGGGCATTCACAATTGTTAATATCACCCCGAAGTTTAACCCTGACATCACTGATAAAAGAAAAACTTTCGGAACCAGAGGTCGACATGAACTCATGGAAAGCAAACATTGCCGGCGAAGAACGATTATTTATGTAGCGGAAAACAAATGTAAACTCGTTCTATCGTTTTATATTACATCATAATGCCTTTCTTTGACTGGAATACAAAAGTGGGAATATTTGGTGGAAATGCAAAAGCGGGAGTACGGATAAAATTTTATGAAAATTGAAGACTGCATAGTTGATTTTCAAATACCCAGATCTCTCCATTACATGGATAGTGCGGCAACAAGTCTTGTTCCTGAGCCTGTAATAACTTCAATGAACGAATATGACCGACAATATCGCTCTAATGTTGGCCGGGGAATGCACAGGCTTACAAGGGTTGCAACCCAGAAATATCAGGATGCACATGAGCTGGTCAGCAACTTCATTTGCGGGAAAGAGGGTACTACAGTTTTTACCAGGAATACGACCGAAGCTATCAACATGGTGGCAGCCGGGCTCGACTGGCATCCGGAAGACAGGATAGTGACAACAGTTGTAGAGCACCACTCCAATCTGCTTCCCTGGCTTCGGCTGCGCCAGAAAGGTGTTGAGGTGGATGTTATCCAGCCTGGTGAAGCTGGAGTTTTTGATCTAGAAGCATTTGAAGAGGCAATCACCAATGACACAAAGCTGGTTGCGGTCAGCCATGCCTCAAACGTGCTTGGCACCGTGCAGCCTGTCCAGGAAATTGCTGAGATCTGCAAAGCGAAAGAAGCCTATTTTCTGGTTGACGGGGCACAGTCTGTTCCACATTTTCCTGTGGATGCCCGATCTATGGGATGCGATTTTTTATGTTTTTCGGGCCACAAAATGCTTGGGCCAACTGGCACTGGCGTGCTCTGGATGCGAGAGGAGGTAATTTCTCCACTCATATTGGGCGGAGGTACAGTGGAGGAAGTCACAACTGAAGGATATACTTTAACTGGCGGCTACCGGCGGTTTGAGGGAGGTACCCCTAATATCTCAGGCGTTATCGGGCTTGGGCAGGCTGTGAAATATCTTGAAAGCCTGAGGATGGACACTATATTCAGGCATGAACAGAAGCTTACTGAACATCTTCTCACAGGGCTTGCCGGGATAGATAAGGTCACTGTTTACGGACCGCAGGACACAAAAAACAGGATAGGGGTTGTCTCTTTTACCATAGATAGAATTCACCCCCACGAGATAGCCTATCTGCTTGACGAAAGAGCAGCAGTGCTTGTCCGTTCGGGAGATCATTGCTGTATCCCGCTAATGAAACATCTGGGGCTTGAAAGTGGCACTGTAAGGGCAAGCCTTTACCTGTACAATACCCTGGAAGAGGTCGACCTGCTTATTGAATCCGTTGAAGAGATCGCTCGTATGGTATAAGGAGTATGGTATAAGAATGTACAGCACGGTTCCCTGTATAAAATATGATAATGGGTCAATGGTTCCTTCTTTTCACGAAGTCGTAATTGAAGTGCCTCTTGCAGTCTTTGTCAATGGGCGTCATGCTCTTACTGCTATGGTAAGCCCGACAATGCTTGAAGAGTTCATAACAGGATTTTTATATACGGAAAGAATTATCCGCAAACTCGAGGATATAGAATCGTTGCATATAGAAGCAAACAGAGAAAAAAATGGAAATCGAAACAGAGATAAAAGCGAAAAAATAGACGGTGTCAGCCCACTCAGTGCCAGTGTCCTGACAAAAGATCCTCTTTCAATCATGCTTTCAAGCAAAACTGTCTTTTCGGGCTGTGGAGGCGACACTTCGTATTTGGACGCGGGGCGGCTCCCGAAAATCCAGTCGGATCTGGTCACTGAGGTCTCAACAATAAAGAGTATAATGAAAGAAACACTGGTCTCAGACCTTCATACAAGAACAGGTGGCATACACATTGTAGGACTTTTCGGGCCTGAAGGAAAGATCTGCGTTATAGAAGATATTGGTAGGCATAATGCCCTTGACAGGGTAATAGGTTACGGACTAAGGCATGGTGTGGACTTCTCAAGGACAATTGCGACCTGTTCGGGAAGGCTTTCTTCAGAAATGGTAAGGAAGTGCCTTATGGCTAATATTCCTGTTATTGCATCTAGAGGTGCAACTACTACGCTTGCAATAAGCATGGGAGAGCAGGCCGGCCTCACTATTATCGGCTTTGTCCGTAGTCAGAAGATGAATATTTACACAGGCGTGGAAAGGATAATAAATGAGTAATCTACCTGCTGCAAGCTTTCCTTTGGAAAGCTTCACCACAACCTTTCCAAAGGAAAGCTTGACCAAAGGGTAATGAATAAAGTAATCTATTGCAAATGTTTCCTAGTTACAATAATCGGATTGAAATCTCTGGCACAAGTGACAGGTGCTAATATGCGGATAAATCAAGCTTTATAAAATTTTTGAGGAATCTTATGAACAACTCATTAAAAACAATAAGAGAAACAAAACCCCTCATACATCATATAACGAACTGGGTAACTATTTATGACTGTGCAAATATGACAAGAGCTTTTGGCGCGCTGCCTGTAATGGCGCATGCAGGTGAGGAATGTGCTGAGATGACAGGGATTTCATCGGCTCTTGTGCTTAACATCGGAACCCTGACGTCCGAAATCATCGACTCCATGCTTCTGTCTGCTGCCGCTGCAAACGAAAAGAAAATTCCAGTAGTACTTGATGCCGTAGGGGTCGGAGCTACGAAATTCAGGGACGAAATGGCTGCGAAAATCCTTGGTTCTGTCCGTGTCGATATTATAAAAGGCAATTACTCGGAAATTGCAAAACTTGCAGGTGAAAGCGCTGAGACTAAAGGGGTTGAGGCAACTTCAATTAATGCGGACCCTGTAAAGATTGCGAAGCAATTTGCAAAGTTAAGTTCCTCTGTTGTCGTGATGACAGGAAAAGAAGATATTATAAGTGACGGAGATAGGGTTTTTATTGTTAAGAACGGGCATGAACTTATGGGATCGATTGTCGGAACAGGATGTATGGCTGCATCTGTAATAGGTTCGTTTGCTGCAGTTAATCCGGATTACTGCGAAGCATCCAGAGAAGCGCTATGTTACTTTGGAGTTGCAGGAGAGCTTGCAGCCAGAAAATCAAACGGGCCCGGAAGTTTCAAGGTTAACCTGTATGATGAAGTATTCAACCTGTCGGATGAGATAGTAAAAAATATGACGAATTTTGAAGAAAAGTAGGTTTAGAAGAAAAAAGAGACTAACAGTAAGTTCCGAAAGAAAAAGATAAATTAAGTAAAAAACCGTGAGCTTAGAAGAATATGGGTTACAATAAAGCATTTTCAAAAAACGTTCATATTGGATGGAGTAAGCATCATGAACCAGAAAGGCTTCAGCCGGAAAAGTTTCATTTTAAAAGAGATCGACTTCTATCTCGTGACTGATTCCGGACTCTCGAAGAAAGGGACTTTATCCGATGTCAGGGAGGCAGTCGAGTCAGGCTGCAAGATTATTCAGTACCGAGAAAAGGATAAAAGTACGAAAGAAATGGTAGCGGAAGCTTCCGAAATAAAGAAAATCTGCAGCAGCAGGGCGATCTTTCTGGTAAACGATAGGATCGATGTTGCTTTAGCTGTTGATGCGGATGGGATCCATATCGGGCAGGACGACATGCCTATCGAAACGGCAAGAAAGCTCCTTGGCGAGGATAAGATTATCGGCCTTAGCGTACACGACAGGGGGGAAGCAATCCTGGCGGAAAAAGCCGGGGCTGACTATGTGGGTCTCGGCCCTATCTTCGATACTGCTACAAAAAAAGATGCGGGAGACGGAATTGGCTCACTTAAAATCCGAGAAGTTAAAGGTGCAATAAAGATTCCTGTAGTTGCTATTGGTGGAATAAACAAGGAAAATTATGAGAGTGTTCTTCAAAATGGAGCTGACAGCCTGGTCGCGATTTCTGCAGTCGTATGCAGCGATAATGTAAAAAGAGAAACTAAATATTTTATTGATCTAATCCGGAGAATCAAAAAAGTATGAGAAGGAATGAGAAGGATTTATTCTTCTTCCTTCTCCACTCATGCCTGCGCTTTCTGAAGAAACACCTATTTAGAGCCATCCGAAAAATCCCGCTGCTCTGAATGCTATTCATGAACATACGAGCTGAAGTACAGCATAGTAAGTCTCAAGTTTTTTTCTCCGTCAATAAGCAGTATTATGAATCCGCTGTTCTACTTTTTGGATAGGCTTTAGTTCTATATTTTACAAGATAAAGAAAAATTTCACCTGAAAGAGGTTTAGTCTGGTCAGCTTAATAGATATAAATTAAGCTGATAGAAATATTTGCGTACAATTAAATATTATCCTGAACTGACAGTACTTATTTTCTAATACAATAACGGTTAGCAAGCCAATGTACAATGGCGACTAGCAAGCTAATACAATAACGGTTAATAAGCCGCTTCTAATTGAAAACAAGTTTTTAGAAGGAATGGATTTGTCATCAAGAGACATAAAACCTGAGGAATTTGACTTTCTTGTGAAAAAAGCACTGGAACTGGAAGCAATTGAAGCAAAGATAATTCCCACCTACAAGGTCTTTGTAGAGAAAAGAGTGGTTTTGAAATGCAGGGGCTGTATAGGATACGGGAAAAAGCTCACATGCCCGCCGTATGTTCCTACCGTTGACGAGTTTCGGGAAATCCTCAAAGAATACAGCTATGCGATGCTTGTCAAGTTCAGGTCGCCTGCAGTCGCAGATGAAGAAATTGCAAAAGCTCCATACAAAACCTGGCTTGACCCGACGGAGCCAGAGGAAACAAGGGTAAAAGCTGCAAAGTTCTGGGAAGAATATTTTGATTACAGCAAGAAAATGGCGTCTGCAATGTTAGAGCTTGAAAAGGCAGCTTTTAATCAAGGTTTCACATTCGCAGTCTCATTTGTGAACGGTTCGTGCAGACTGTGTGAAAAATGCAATGTGGAAAAGGGAATCTGTATCCATTCAAATATGGCAAGAATTCCGGAGCACGCCGTAGGGATCAATATGAAGAAAACGGCCGCGGAATCAGGTATGCCTCTGGAGTTCCCTATTAAAGGACAGCCTGAACCCATGTCTATTCTATTGATTGACTGAAGCTATCAATTTATAATTGAACGTTATTTTGAAAATTATAAAGTATGGTAATTGGAAGAAAGAGAAGGCTCGAGAAAGTTTTTAAAATTAATTCAATATTTGCTCAAAAGGAAGTTTATGGCATTCTTAGTAAGTATGAACCACACCAGTTTACTGCTTTTATTTTTAGCTCTCGAATGATTTATTCCCTAAGGGAAAAAGCTGGTCAAGAGCATTATTTTTTTTGATAGTACTGACATTAACCTTACCTGAATTTACATGCTAAAGAGGTTACCAAAGAAAGTCTGGAGAACAAAGAATACAATTAGGGCCATTCAACCCACAGAGGTTTCTCGGTATGAGACTGACTCTTGCACCTGAATTTCAAGCATTGAAACCTTTTAACGTAAAAAAAGAAATTAAAAGCCTTTTCTGGACAAAGGGAATAAAGAACGAGCTACAAATATGAATATAAAAAGTGGGATACGAAATACTGGGAAATGAAAATATCAAATTTCAGAGTTCCTCATCTCTCAGGATAACGACATTCCCACGACCCCGCTTGAACTTCTCAATCAGCTCTCTTCTTTCCAGGTCTGCAAGCATGAGGCTAACCTTTCCTTCGGAGTATTTCAGCTTGCTGCGCAGATCCTTCTGAGTAATCCTGCCTCCCTGACCTCGAATTATAGCCATGACTTCCTGGAGGTCTGCGGGAAGCGGGAGCTTCTTTCTGGAAGCAGGAACTTCAGTTTCAGGACTCTCTACGGACTTATCCTCAGCTTCTTCATAGAGAGTTTCCTGTTTCTCTTTTTGTGGCTCAGATTCAACCAGTTTTATTTCGTTTTCCTGAAATTCCGCTTTAATTTCTGCAAACTCTTCCTGCACTTTCTCTTCCGAGGCTTCAGGTGATAATGCTATTACTGCCGGTTTTACCTGTTCATTCGCATGTTCGTTTACCGATTCTGTTACAGGTTCCTGTAGATATTCCTTTACATGCTCTTTTACAGGATCTGCTACTGGCTCTGTTGAAGATGCAGTTTCGAAGGTCTTTATCCGAGATTCCTGTACCTGAGACTCCAGTTTTGGCTCGGGTTCTAAACGTTCGTGAGAGACTTCTACTCTTTCATCATGGACTTCTACCGAGAGTTCGGGTACCTCAACTGGTTTGAAAAGATCTTTTGTAGTATTTTCCTTTTCGTTTGCTCCTGTACCTGAAACTCTATGTGCCCCTTTTTGAGGCTGGTTTTTCTCTATTTTTTTATTTTTTCTGGAGACCACGTAGCCTGCTGCAAGCAGAAGGGCAAATGAAAGAATTATCAGCAGGTAGTTCACATTTATAGGGCCAATTCCACTCTGGTCGACTGAACTCGTGCTGCTTGAATTTCTTTTGCTTGCCAGCGGACCTGTTGATGTGTCTGTTAGTGAATTTGTTGTATTTGAAGAGCTTTTTGCAGTCCCGTTCTTGTATTCGGAAAATCCGTTTAGTTCGGAGTCACTCATGAGTTCTTCCGAATAAACCGGAAGGAGCAGGAGATCACGTAAATATTTTCCTTGATCTTTAACTTTAATAATCTCAGTTGCCGAATATTTAACGCTGCTGTTCTCATAGTAATTAGCTGTAATATTATAATCTCCGGGCATCAGATCAAAAGAATACACACCGTATTTTGCTACCATGGACTGTGAGGGAGTAGAATTTACCTCGACCACTGCATTATCTAGAGGCTCGAAGGTATCCCATCTATATACCGTCCCGTGAACTGTGGCCGTACTATTTGCTAAGGCAGGACCTGCTAAAACAAGTACGGCAGTGATACAAATAATATAGAGCCTTAGATTCATTTTCGATAAACCCAGAGTTGCATTTCGATTTTCAATTTTTCCAAGAATTTTAAAAATTCTTCTGGAACTTTCATTGCTTCTCCAAGGAATCTCCCTGCATTCTGTTTCCGGAGAAGCTCTGTCAGCGTGTACTACTTCATGCCCTGTGCCCGATTATAATATCATTGTTATTCCTATCAGGTCCATAGTCGGTATTATCATCCTTTCCATAAGGACCGTGTCCTATATCATTGGCTTTTCCATCAGGTCCATAATCTCCTGAATTCATCTCATCTTCAAAAAAAGGTTTCGGCCAGTTTTTTTCTTTTACTGTCTCACCTGCTTCTTCAACCCTGTAGGTACCGTTTCCCTGGAAAGCTAGATAACCTTCCCCATCTGCAGTGAGGGTAATATTTTCACCGTTTAGCATTAATGTCTTACTGGAGCCGGAAATCTTTACATCAGCAGAATTTATGTGGTACAGACGCACCTTATCATGAACGTCATCTTTCTCTTCAAATGTATAGTCCCCGTTTATATCAATCTCGGAATCCTGGGAACGGCCCATAATTGCCATTCCTCCATTTTCTAAATGCAGGTTAAGAGTGAAACTGCCCATTAGAAGAGCTTTTCCTGTTCCTGTCGAAATAAGACGGGATGTACTGTTTAGTTCCTCGCTTGCAAACGTCAAAGAATTGAGTTCCTCGAAAATACCTTTCAGGACATGGTTAGCTTGAATCATACACATCTGAGACTGGATCAAATATTCTCGTTCAAGATTTTCGGACGAACTGTTGTTATATGTATCCGAATTAGCAATTGAGCTGCTATTTTCTGCGGCTACATCCGCAAGGGCTCGGTACTTCTTTGCCTCTTTTATAAGACGGTTATACTCTTCAAGCAGAGCTTCAAGTCTGCTAACATCTTCCCCTTCTGCTTTGTGGCGCTCAATCCCGTTTTCAAGCCGTACTGAAATATTCTCTGCCTTCTCGATATTTCTGTCAAGGAGAGATGTTGCATCTCTCAGAGTATACGTGGAATAAGGGTCTGGATAAAACCCGCCTGGAGGTAAATCCGGGGAGCGCATGCCTTGCATTTCATGTTCATTATGATCCAGAAGCCCTACATAGGGATAAAGAATAGTCCTATATAGATCTGGACCTCTATATGTAAAGACCTGAGCCTCCTCACCAACACAGCCTGAGACCACGATAACGCCTGCAAGTATAAGAAGGAGCAGGGACAGAAGTTTGATTTTCATATTGGGCCACGTCCTATGGAAAGAACTCATTGATGGACTGTATCTTTTACTCGAGTTCGTATATTAATATTTGGTTATTTTAAAAGCTTTTCTCAGAAAAAATGAAATCGTCCCGGAACTCTGTAGACCTGTAACACTCTGAGACCTGTAATTAACTCCATGACAATTTGGGGATTTCCTGCCTCTCCGAATTTTCCGGGCTGTCTTGCCGTGACTTCATCAAAAAAATAGAAGTTTCCAGGTTTTCTTTTGCGGGCAGAAAAATAATTACTTTTTTCGCTGCCTCATAAACTTTTATTTCTCTTCCTTTCCGACTCCATTTTACGTGCCTTACTCTAATCATTCCTGCTTCTAAAAGTGAGTCCAAATTGTATTTGAGAGTATTCAGACGAACTCCAAGCTCATCGGCAAGGTTTCCTGCCGACATTGATTTCTTATTAAGTAATTTAAGAATTCTGATTGAAGTTTCACTTGAAAGAATCCTGGCAATTTTTCTGGAATCTTCGGAAAGCTGCAAAATCAGCAATTTTTCCTCCGGGTTTTCAGGCATTTTATCCCTGCTACATTTTTTCTCGTATTTAAGTATTCTCTAAATCCTTTTATTTAACTTATAGGACTTACGCACTTGAAGTACAAAATCAAGTACAATTGGCGTTGTGGTTGATTTTGTATCTTATACAGTTAAGGGTTTAATGCTATTGGTTTCTTAGTCCAACTGCGTAAGTCCTAACTTATTAAAGAGTTGAGTCAGGAACTATCGAATTGATATTGCAGGTCTAGTACACACATGGTTTCCTCGTAATCTTTTTCGATGCTCTTATAGTGCTTTGATCGTTTTTTGATTACGGCACAAAATTACATTGTGACAGCATATCTCTGGGTTTATGGGTGGGATGTTACTGATCGATATGTTCCTGACAGAGATTCTATATCTGTATTTAAAAATAAAAGAATACTTACTTTTTCAGGAGTATTAACGGATTAAATTTACAATTCACGCTTTAAATGTTACTATTTTTGCATTTAACCC
>DATMYS010000093.1:0-2629 GCA_035560835.1 Methanosarcina sp. | reverse complement strand
GTTAAAAATGGTTCCGATAATTAATCCAAAAATGAAAATTTTATCTATAGGATTAACTTCCATAAATCCAATTCCCAGCGTAGAAATAAGAGTCAGCCCGGAGGATATCATTAATGCTCTATTATGGCGTTTGTTCCACCAACCAGCGGGTAAAACAGGAGGATTTCCAGCATCTCCTCCTTTAGCTTGGTCATTTGCTTCAAAATATTCAGAATGGATGGAATGTTGAGTTTCAAGTGTTTTTACATTCGGGCACCATCCCATCAGTTTCCTTATGTTCTTAATTAACACATTCATAGTCCACCTTTCCCCCATTCCAGCTTATTCCCACTGAAATTGTGAACAAACACCTTTTATCAAGAAACCTCATTCTGTCATGAATTCGGTACCTAGAGTCACTATCATCCTTTAATATAGAGAGCGACGCCAATTAAAAATAAAACAGTCCCTATTCCTACCATGATCGATGATACGTTATCCTTTAAATCTAGAGCAAGTGACGAGACTGACACTAAAGAACCTAGACTTGTAAGTAACAATCCTATTCTTTTCATACGACTAAGATTGTTTCCGGCTTTTTCTCCCCCAGATCTGTCATATACTTCAAAATTTGCAGGAATATTTTGAGATCCGGTTTCAAGTGCTTTTGCATTTGGGCACCATCCCATAATTTTCCTTATACTTTTTGTGAATACATTCATTGTTATTTTTCCCTCCACTTTACCTGGCTTTAGTCGGCCTATTCGATCGATTCTTTTAATTTCTCAAACAATTCTTCAGCTATCTTTGTGGGATCATTCGTACTCTGGAGTTTGAGCTGCATTTCATCTGCAAAGTCCCAGAGAAGTTCGATACATTCCCTGTACCTCTCGCAAGATCCGCATTCACCTTCATGCTCGTACCAAACCTGCATTCCATGTTTTGCTGAGACAAAAATTATTGCGTTAGCTTTGAAAGGAACCGATCTTCCAAAGAGTATCCCTTTCTTTGAGTCCAATTTTTCGACTTCGATCCTGTTTGCTCTGGCCATTTCAAGCAGGATTTCTTCGATGCGCTTATCCATGCTGAGGAGGGCTCGCGAGACTGCCTGCCTGGAGACTCCGAAACGCTTTGCGATATTGATATTCGGGAACCCATTTCGGCGCAGAACCCAGAATTCAAACTGTTTTTCACCTGCCGGTAGGAACATATGTAAACATCTGAACGTTGACTATATATATCTTTCTCTCTCCTTAACTTTTTGAGTCTCTTTAATGAAAATTTTTGTCAGATGGGGAAATCCTGAAGTTTTGTTAAGAATAGTTTGATGATCTGGCCGTAAAAAATATATGAAATAAGGTTAAAATTTATTTACAAATATGACTATCGATTTAATAGTATGAAATTTAAATTAGATTTTATGATACTATAAACTAGAATCTGAGAATGTATTGAGGTGTTGATGTGCTGAAGAGGATTATTCAGAAAAAATTTAGAAATCTTGTTTCTTTCGGAAGATTTCCGAAAACTGGTGCAGACTCTCTCCAATGTTAAACTCTCTAAAAATCCTGTAGCTTCTGGAAATTAAAGATATCTCAGCAGGTGAGCTTGCAGAAAAGCTCGGTTTGGGGCTAAGTACTCTCAAATACAATCTTGATTCCTTATTGGATGCAGATATGATACGGGTTTCTGAGGTGAAATGGAGTCAGTGGGGCAGAAAAATAAAGATCTATGAACCTGTTGTGACTTAACGCGGCGTTGCTCAATCTGTTCGAAATATGTAGGGCTGATTAGATCTGAGTTTTTAGGACTGATTCACTTTATATTGCTAGTAAATGGAATAAAAGCAAAGAACTAAGTTTAAAGAGGAATTAATGTTGACTAGAATATCAAGTTCTCTCGTTATCGGGATAGTTGTAGTACTTATTGTGGGATCCATACTTTTTTATTCATATTCTGTAGGCCAGCTCCTCTGGGGCATTATAGCTGCGGGAATGATTATTCTGATTGCGGGTATGCTACTTTTTTTGCCGTTTATCACAGATCCTTTGAACTCATCCGGTTACAGGGGAAATGAGAAATCCGAATCTGTTGGCGTTGAATCTACATGTCTAGGCGATTCCATAGTTTATGAAAGACCATTTTTCTTCATCGGCGTGCCTGTCATTATAATTGCTCTCGGAGGTATATTTTCTAAACACGAGAGTATATTTTCCATAGCATATGAGAATGGAACAACATTGGTTCTGTATCATGGACTCTGTTTTGTTTCGAAAGACGACAAACTTAGTATTAGGGGTAAATGGTACAGGGGAAAAAAGCTAGGAATACAGGGAAATGTCGTTGTTGCGGACAGGATTGAAAATTTGAGTTCCGGGCTTGTCTTCAGTCGTGAATGATTTTGCATGGCAACTGTTCTATCAGGATTCATATTTATCAGGATTTGCATTTATTAGAATCCACATGGATTTGCTTTGACTTCGATCTTTTTATCCACATTTGCAGTTTTTTCTTAGAACAGTTCTAACGGAATATTGCTTGCAAGCAAGTATCCCTATTGTTGTGGGATGATAAGACGTTTTTGAGATTCTCAGGGCTTTGTACTTGCAAGCAAGCAGTATCCTATTTCCTATCTAATTCTATTTATAGT
>DATMYS010000092.1:0-2883 GCA_035560835.1 Methanosarcina sp. | reverse complement strand
CCCATAAACATTAACTATAATATTTCTGAAGGTTCATTTATGGATGGTTATAGTATTTTCCTTGTAATGCTTGCAGTCTATATAGCCATACTTGTGGCTATTAGCTGGTATTTTAATAGTAGACAGAAGTCCATTACCGATTTCTGGCTTGCTGGCCGCATGATAGGGCCTACAGCAATCGGTTTTTCAGCTGCAGCTTCATGGTTGACAGCCGGAGGAATTCTTGCAGTTGTCGGGTATTTTATGCTCGGAGGAATGGGTTCTATATGGGGATTTGTGACTCCTAATATCCTTGCTCTCCTTGTTATTGCTGTGCTTGTAAGGAAGATTAAAAGCTTGCCTGCAATCACGCAACCCGAACTTCTGGAGCAACGTTATGGTAGTGCAATCAGATTGCCAATTGCCCTGATTATTACTGTTGTAATGATTCTTTTTTCAGTAGCGGACATTACAGGGCTTTCTCTAGTGTTGCAGGTATTTTATGGCCTTGATCCGATTTATGCTGCAGCCATCATTGCTATCTCAGTCTCTCTCTACGTAACCTTGGGAGGACTTTCAGCAGTGATCTGGACAGATGTTATTCAATTTGCTTTCCTTGCTCTTTTCGCAGTGGGAATAGCTTTTGCAGCAGTAGGAACAGTAGCTGACGGAGGACTTAATACTACTGCAATAAGCGCTTCCCAGCTTTTTGGGAATGTGTCGACAAGCTGGTGGAATCCCTTTTCAGTCGGTCTTCCTCTGATACTGATCCTTAGCTTTGCCTTAATACCGGGCTGGATTACTGAGCAGGACCCCTGGCAGAAAGTCTGGGCTGCAAGAGATGAAAAATCCGCCAGTCGTGGAATGGTAATCGGTTCCCTCATGATTACTGTGGTCTTTGCAGCCTGTGCTGTAGCTGCAATAGCTCTCAATTCTATATACCCTGAAATAGCAAAAATGGGCTATCCTGCAGGCATGGCTCTGGCAGAACCTGCACTCCTGAATTTTGTCAATACGCGTTTCGCCTCTGCTCCTGTGATAATAGCTCTCAGCGCAATCGGGCTTGCGGCAGCTTCTATGTCCTGTACGGACACTTTTTCAACTTCAGGAGCTTCCTGTGTCTCAAGGGATATTTTTCAGAGATACATAAAACCTGATGCTACAATGAAAGAGATGCTTGCGGTAAACAGAATCAGTGTCGTCGCTATCATACTTGCGGCAACAGCAGGTTCATTTGTAATTCCAAACATTATCGATGCCATTCAAATTGCAACCTTCATTGCAAGCTCGTCCTACTTCTTCCCCTTAATGGGGGGTTTATACTGGAAACGAGCTACTAAAGAAGGAGCTTTTGCAGGAATGGTTGTGGGATTCTTAATTCAGGTGGCTCTTGTGATTCTGGATCTTATAAAAACACCATCTATGGCTACCAGCTATCTAGAGACTATCCACCCGATTCTCACAAGTCACGGAGTAATTGTGGGAATGACCATGAGTGCAATTACTTTCTTTGGAGTATCCTTGATGACAAAACCCTCAAGTAAGATCAACCTTGCACCTTTTTTCAAAGAGGAAGCTGAAGATCTTGCCCGTTACGAAACAAAAGGAGTCAGTGAAGCAGATAAGTCGTATAGCACTTTTCTCAAAAATATTGATGAAAAAATTACCGGAGAACGTACTCATCTCCAGCTCAATCTCCGAGCCTCTGGAAATCTCAACTGGCATGAAATAACAGAAAGGCTTAAAATCAGCTATCCTGCCTGGATAACTCCTACAGGAATTGATTCCGTATACAGACTGACTCATGGTGATATGCTTTCCTGTGTCGCGATAACGAGAGGGAGTGGAGACAGGGATATCTGGCTCAAGGCAGAGCCTACCCTTGACGCAGTAGGAAGACAGAAGAGAGAACTCTTCACAGCCTACGAAGAGTTAAAAAAAGTACTTGGCCAGAAGAACATAAGCCTGGACTTTTTTAAGTAAAGTCTGAGGTTCTCACTGAAACCCACCTATTTCTTTTTTATATTTAAGCAAATCTTAAAGCTTGAAGGCGCTCTCGAGGGTCTTTTTTCCAAAAAGAAGATCTTCGAGAGAGAATACTTCAAAATTATAGACGCCTCGGTATCCCGAGAGCGATTTCAAGACTGAAAAGTCCGCACAACCTTTTCCGGGAGCCATATGCTCGTCTCCATCGTATTTTTCTGTCCATTGCCCACTATTATCATGAAGGTGAAGATGGATAATATGCTTCTGCAAGGTCCGGACAAATTCCCTGAGTTCTTCAGAATTGCCTCCACAGGTAAGGTTTGCATGTCCTATATCAAAGGTAGCTTTCAAATGTTCGGAATTCACAGCTTCTATGGTCCGGGAAAGCTCCTCGGCTTCACAGCAGAAGTTCGAGGGATCTGTGCCTTCTTTGTTTTCAAGTCCAAGAGTAACTCCATAATCTTCAGCCACGGATGAAAGTTTGTTGAGGTTTTTGATCATAGAGAAATAAGATTTCTCCCTGTCAGGCCCAACCCTGCCCGGGTGTAACACCACAACGGGGGCTCCTATCCTGTTTGCAAGAGTAATTGATTCTTCCATGAGGGTAAATTCTCTCTCGCTCATTTTTGCAGTGTCAACTTGGAGAGCTGAAGGATATTTGGAGTCTTCCGCAAAGTAAGGCGCGTGAACTGTGGTTGCGAAATCATAGATCGAGATTTCATCAAGCATCCTCTCAAGTTTCTTCGTTTCAAGTCTTAAACCGTCATAAATCCCAAGTTTAGGAATATACAATTCTATAGAATCAATATACTCCTGTAAATCCCCAGGGGGACCGGTAAAGGATGAAGCTCCTAGAATCACAGATTATGCAAGGAAATTAAATATAAAAATCCTTTTCGGATTTCTGTAGAAATCAAA
>DATMYS010000091.1:0-3134 GCA_035560835.1 Methanosarcina sp. | reverse complement strand
TTGAAAATAACATAAAAAATGTTATTTAACCCTGTAAGGGATTTTTGCGCCCTGAGGTATTGTATGAATATATTCCTTCCGGAAATCAGGGTTGCGCATCATGCAATA
Organism: Methanosarcina sp.; assembly: GCA_035560835.1. GTDB lineage: Archaea > Halobacteriota > Methanosarcinia > Methanosarcinales > Methanosarcinaceae > Methanosarcina. The sequence goes on along the minus strand of DATMYS010000091.1, from coordinate 3,026 downwards.
AGCGGCGTTGTCCTTTTTGTAGGCGTTGTGCTTACCCATACGTTTCCAGATAGCTTCCAGTGAGTCTTCATGGATATTTCCAAAGGAGAGAGGAGTATAGGAACACGGCATTACTTCCCCATCCGAAGCAACATGCACCCACCGTCTGCCTGCAAAGCACCCAAAAAGACTGGGGCCCATAAAATATGGGAATGCGGTGACTCTGGGACCTTCAGGTTTAGAATTCATTTTTTTCTGGAACTTCTCAAGCCTTGAGACATCTTTTTCCCCTATTACCTCATCCTCGTGCTCAAGCCAGCGCCCGACTGCAATAATTTCATAGATCGAAAGCTCATGCATTCCAAGGTTAAATGCAAGGTTGTAAAATTCCTCAAGGTCATCGATATTATGAGGGGAAACGACCACAAACATATCGGTAAGGATTCCTGCATCTATTGAATTTTTAATTCCAGCGATTGCATCCCTGTATGCCCCTGCTCGACCCCGAATGCGATCATGTTCGGATTCAAATGGGCTGTCCAGACTAATTCTTGAGGCGTATAACCCTGCGGCTTTAAGCTCCTTTGCTCTTTCTTCGGAAAGCTTGAAACCTGAGGTGAAACAGGTAGCAATTGCCCTGGATTTATCTACTCTGGCTACCATCTCAACGATATCGTCTCGAAGCATGGTCTCCCCGCCATCGAAAGAAATAAGATAAGATCCAAGCTCAAGGCTCTGGTCTACAGCCCCGGAAATCTCATCCAGAGTAAGTTCCTTTTCTGGCTTGATACCAGCTGCCCCGCAGTGGATACAGTGGTTAGGACAGCGAGCCGTAATTCCTATTGAGAACTGATCAGGGACTCTTTTTTTTCGGATAGCTGCAATCTCAGCCCCTATCACCCGACTGAAAATAGGTCCCGGAACAGGTGGGATCCACGTGGAGAAAATAATCTCGTTTTCATCCATTGAAATGGGTTTTTCTTCCGCAAAAATGTTGTTTATTCGCTTGAGGAAAGGTTTTGCAAGCTGGGAAAGAGGACCTTCGGCATCAAGCACCATTTTTTCGTTTTCTGTACTGGCATTTACCTTAAGCACCGGACTATCATATACTCGCATGGATACACCTAGTAAAGTTGTTGGCAAAAGTTGGAAGACTTATTAGAAGTTAGAAGACTTATTAGTATTAGATTAAATAATATTATTTTTCCATTTTACATATAGGGAATTTGACAGTGTCGCAGTTCATTTTTCAGAAAAAGCTGAGCAATTAAATAATCTCAAGCATATCGACAGTTATATAATCGGTAATCTGGAAGAGTTTGTCCCTTGCCGGACATGCTTCAAATGTCAAAAGAGTTTCTTTTGCGGCATTAACACGCAGGTTTACAGCATCTATAGATTTTTCTATTGCTTCTTCCTTTGACATATTTTTCATGTACACATGCGGCAGAGTTTCAGACATGAATTTTGATTTCTTGCCTTCGACCACTTCAAGAAACTCAAGAATATCGTCAACAATCTGGTATGCAGTCCCCAGGCAATTTCCAAAGAAATTAAATCGCCCGGCCAGAACTTCGTCAGCCCCTCCAGTGTATGCCCCTATGGAAGCACTTATGGCAAACAAAGAGGCCGTTTTCTTGTAAATGCATTCGAAATACTTGCTTTCTCCGAAATTGTCCTTATCAAGCCTCAGATCAAGGACTTCTCCTTCAGCCATATCCATCCCGGCTTTTCCGAAGTCTCTTACGACTTTTTCCCCATACGGAGAAATAAACTCAAAGCACTTTGCAATTAGGTAATCGCCACAAAGAAGTGCCTTAGAAGGGCCAAATTTTTCCGGGGCTGAAGGCAGATTTCTTCTAACAAGCCCCTGATCCAGCAGATCATCATGGATGAGGGAAGCCGAGTGCATCATTTCAATTGCAAGAGCTGCATCGAGGCTCTGGCGGTACGAACCTGAACAGATCTCACTGGAGAGAAGGAGGATGATTGGCCTGACTCGCTTTCCTCCGGTATTACAGACATGTTCTACCATTTTTTTTAAACTGGATTCGTTTATTTGAGCAATGAAGCTATTTATTTCTGATTCGACATATCTGTACTCTTCCCACTCTTCAATATTCATCAATATTACTCCGTGTACTTGGACGGGCATCCGGTAACGATCTTATTCGCCTCAAACTTAAGTTCAGAAACATAGTTTCATAAATACTTACTGTTTCCTTCAGCAAGGTTAGAAGGAGAGCTACCTGTATATTCTAGATGAACCTTCAAGTTCTCATTATTTTCGTCCCTTAGTTCAAAAACTGTTATTTTGGTGGCTGTCTCAAGATTTCTGTATTAACTAATTTTCTAGCATTTACCTTATTTCTTGGATTTTATAATTGTTTTTGGAATTTTACTTTTTGCCCAATATTAGCCGGGGATCATATGGAACTTAAGCTTTACAAAACGACTATCTGAAGACTCAATATCGTATAGATGTATAAAGAACACGCCAGAGAGCACACGCCAGAACAAACCAGCAGTAAGAAAAAGTGCGAGCAGTATTCTTTTTTGTATTTGTTTAAAACTCCGTATAACGCGATCATTACATTAACTTTTTGTTAAGCTCTGGATATTTTATCAGTTATACAAAGGGTATGCAAACTATGGAAAACAGCTTGACAGAAAATCCGGAATAAAGATACTTCGGAGCAGAAAGCTCCGGGTAAACCACACCTCAGAATAGAACAACTTTCAGGTCAAGCCCTGAAACCAGATCGTATAGAAGACGAAAATCTCTTTTGAGATTTATATTCAGCCCTGTAGAAGAGACACCTATCCTAAATCAGAGAGATATCCCGATAGAAAAACAGGAAGATAAGAGATAAGAGATAAGAAGATAAGAGACTAAGAGGTAAGAGATTAAGAGGGTAAAAGATCAGGAAGATTAGATATCCCCCAACAGCATGAAGAAATAATATTTGTGAGCTCAATATCAGAATAAAATTGTACTTACATTTAAGAAGTTACATCACTTTGGATTTCAAATAATAATACTTTGA
>DATMYS010000090.1:0-3513 GCA_035560835.1 Methanosarcina sp. | reverse complement strand
CAGGTATTAGATACTGCAATCAGCTTAGATGCATCCTTTAAAATTTTATTTCCCCATATAGCATCAAATATGTTTTTTTGATTTTTTTTGCCAATAGTGTTTGGAAGTGTTCCATGAGCTTGTAACACATATGGAATATTGTACTTTTTTGAATAATAGTGAACAATTATTGCAAGCAATGTCCGATGCTCATGGATATGGATTACATCAAAATCCTGAATTTTTATTCTAGCGATAAGAGGTAAGTAATAAGGAATGACAATATTGCGTTTTGTTAAATAATTAGACAGATTTCGGAAATAATAGGTGTTTATTCCATCGACATCAATAGGCTTGTTCTTAATAGTTTTTAGTCTCGATTTAAACCCATCTGTAGTAAAAACTGTTACTTCGTGTCCCTCTTTTACTAAATTTTTTGAAATTTCATAGGCAACTCTTGCAATTCCACCTGCTTCCCATGAAGGTTTGAAAAAATTAGTTACATGTAGTATTTTCATTTGAAACCTCCATAGTTCTAATTTTGTTAGCAGGGACTCCACATATTACTGAATTTGCCACCGCATTTTTTGTTACTACAGCTCCTGCTCCAACAATAACGTTTCTTCCGATTTCAATTCCAGGCAAAATAATAGCATTGTTGCCAATAAAAGCCTTTGATCTAATATATATAGGGGAAGCTTTCATTTCAAGACCATAGGCTTGCCTGTATGAACCATCATGAGTAGAAACCATAGCACATCCGCCAATGGTTACGTCGTCTTCAATAAGTATTGGAGAATAGGAACATTCTATAAATGTCCGGTTGCTGATATTGCATCTGGAACCAATCTTGAGGGACTCCCCTACCATTAAGCATTGATACCCTAGATGTGAATTTTCTCCTACTATTAGTTTATTTACGTTTATTAACGCACCTGGAGCCACAAAAACATTATCTCCAATATGGACACTCCCATAATTGTCAGAAAGAACTAGAGATCCGGGACCAAAATATACATTTTTTCCAATATGTGCACCCAGCAATTTCAGCACTGTTTTTTTAAATGTAGATGAGGGTATGTACATTGAGAGACCTAGCAAGATTTTCTTAGCAAAGCTAATATTTTTTAACTTTTGACGATCGTCTCTTTCGTTTTGCCTCTCAGTCATATAAATCACATCAATTGCACAATTTGCACACTTCAATAATCGTTTTAGCCCTATGCCTGTATGTATGTTCTTTTAGAATCCTCTGCCTCGCCCTTTCACCGATCTTCAGCCTTTCTTCATCAGAGGACAACAACCATTCATAGGTTTCTACAGCTTCATCCTCACTATTGACAATAATAATCTCTTTTCCAACTTCAAACCAATTTTCCATTCCTTTGTAAGGCTGGGAAACTATACAGGCTCCGTAAGCTGCAAGTTCAAAGGGCCTGGCTGTAGCAGAGGCATATACATTTGTATGAGACCATCTGGTAATGTTCAGGTTGATCTTACTTTTGCAGCAGAATTCGCGGAATGCGCTGTAGGAAACTGGACCGATAAGCTTTGCATTCCCCATGTCAATTCCGAAATTGCCTCCCCCTACTGAGAAATTTACATCAGGCAGCCTTTTACTAGGATTTACAATCATATTTGTCATCCATTCTTCTCTTAATTCGCTTCCGTGGCCGTAGAATGAGACATCAATGGTCTGCTCAACATTTACAGGAGCAAAAAGATCTGCGTCTGCTGCATAATACAGTGGAGTAACGTTTTTTGCACCTGCTTCCTTTAGGTCTTCTATAACTCCTTTTGAATTAACAAAAAAAGCATCATACTCTGAAACATCTGAATCCACATAATAGTCAAATTTAAATCCACGTGACACCGCATACTTGGGAAGGATTGTAGGCATATCCCCATCATAATAAAAGCATGGTATCCCGAATTCTGTTTTTAACTCAGAAGGAATTCCTGTGATATGGTTAAGGGGAATATTCATAAAAAGAATAATATCAAGATCTTTTTCTTTAGTTATAATGTTCATGAGTTGCTTTTTGATCTTGGGCTTGATATCAAGGTTGATTAAGTTTTTAGTTATGGGAGAAAGAAACTCATTGGTTTTTGAGGGATAAGCAACTTTGCTATAGGATTTGAGAAAGTTATTATAAAGAATACTCTCAAGTTTACACGGATTCTCATATGTTCTCCACCAGAGACTTTCCAATGCCTCTCCAAGGTAAGGGATTACTATAACTTCGTTTCCTGTCTCATGGAGAGCCTTCAGTAACTGCCACCATGAGGGTGTACACCCTAGTTTGTATTTTAAGTTGATAGTAGAAACAAACGCTAATAGTTTCATTGAATTACCTGCTATAATGAGAATAATAAATAAGGAGTTAGTCTAAAAGTTTTTAAGAAACAATTCATCACAGTTTAAACTGTCTTCGTATCCTCCAAAATGGCAGATATCGAATGCAGCAAGATGCCTGTCAAAGCCATGAAACTTCCTACGATAATAAATAGAATCATGAGCATGGTAGGCCCGAAATACAAACTTTTTCCCATCGTGAAATCCTGTAAGAAAAAAGCGCCCATAACAAGACCGCTTATTCCAAGAACCATTCCAGGGACTGTAAGGTAGTAAAGAGGCTTGTTGAATTCAATGTCTTTTAAAATCATTAGAAGAACTCCAAAGCCGTGTTTTATTGGGTGTTCGGTTGAACAACCAACATCATATCGGACGCCAATTTCAACTTCAGTTATGCGAAGGCCGGATTTGCCTGCATCTGTAAGCATTTCGCTTTCTATGGCCATTCCCTGAGCTTTGAAGCGGAAAAAATCTTTTGTTGAGGCTGAAAAGGCACGAAAGCCGCTCTGGGAATCGGTAATTTCGAGCCCGGAGTTTAGCTTGGTGGCCCCGTCCAGAATAGTCTGACCGACGCGGCGATAGGACGGAGTATTCTTTCCCAGGCCGTATAAGTATCGGCTACCGTTAACCATGTCGGCTTCGCCTCTTATAATAGGATTAACAAGATTCGGGATCTCGGCGGGATTATGCTGGCCGTCGGAATCCATGGTAACTATTATATCTGCGCCCAGGTTGTCCGCGGCTGCAAAACCGGTCTTGAGGGCTGCACCCTTCCCTTTGTTCGTCCCATGTTGAACAACTTCAGCTCCTGCTTTTCTGGCAATCTCGGCTGTCCGGTCCGAGCTACCGTCATCGACCACGATTACGTTGTCGGCATAGTATCTGGTAAGCAGGACTACACTTCCGATGGAAACCTCTTCATTAAAGGCAGGAAGAATTACCGTGACATTCTGCGGGGCTGTGCTCTTAGCACACGTGCTTTGTTTTTGGGCTGTGCACTGGGCACTCTTATCCACTAGTCGTTCTTTGCTCAATTTGGATAACCCCTAATGTTATGAAATATTTAATGTGGATTTGTGTATGAGCCTAAAAGGCCATTTAATTCCGATAATATTATAACTGTGTAATAGATAATAAGATATTAACTTTTTGGAGGCTAATATGAAAAACTATCATAT
>DATMYS010000089.1:0-7086 GCA_035560835.1 Methanosarcina sp. | reverse complement strand
TATATATCTCATTCATTAATTTTCGATGACTGCAAATTAAACTTCAGCAGGGGCTCAAATTATAGATAGAGCTCCTTTTCTATTTTTAGTAATCATTTTAATCTCAAGTGTAATGATTGATGTATCGCTAATGAGAAAGGTGGGAGACTGATAGTGAAAGAAAATAGCACACAATCTAATAAATTCTCATCATATGAACGCCTGCGGTATTTGAATACCTCAGACTTTTACGATCTGGTAAGCACCCTGCTGATTAAAAAACCGGAATTACACCAGCTGGTCTTGGAATGGTTCAAAGAAAAACAGGAATTAATACCGGAAACCATATCAGATGACGATATAGTCCCCATAAATGATGGGCTGTTGTTTGAATACTGGGAAGATGCCAAGAGTATCATCTCGGAATTCAACGATCTTGGAGGCGGTCCCGAAGATGATGAAGAGGAGGCATTCGGTTATCTGGAAAAGATTTCGGAACTGATTACAGAAGGTGGCCTGTCAACTGCTGCAAAGCTTGAATTTTTAGATGAAGCCTTTGAGGAATACAATATCCACAATTCAGGTTTTGAAGATGGCTTGATGGATATCTTTTTTGAGATCTGCCAGACAAAGAAGAATGGGAATATTTAGTGAAAAAACTTGATGAACACCCTTCTGACTGGAGAAAAGAACAGATTATGAAGATCCAGAGAGAATACCTTCATGATGATGAAGCTTATCTGCAGGAGCGTATGCAAATCCTCAGTTATGGGATGGATTATTGGGACCTGGTTCAGTTTTATGTAGACAAGGGAGATCAGGTTAAAGCCCTGGAAACGGCAGAAATGGGTGTCCTAAAAGGGGAAGGCTGGGTTACTAAGTTATTTGAATTCCCGTGGGAATATTATTCCAAAAGGGAAGACACAGTCAATCTGGAGCGGCTTGTGCAGACGGCACTATTCCACAATACTGAACAGAAGAACATGCTGGACAGGTTATTTGAATATTACAGGTCAAAAGGAGACTACGAGCACGCAAAAGCTGCACTTTTAAAATCGTTTGAGTTTACCAGAGAGAAATTCTATGAAGAGTACAAAAAGCTGAAAGAATTTCTGAAAATACCTGATTGGAAATCTATTGAGCCTGAAATATTCAATAGGATCAAAGAAAAAGACTTTCACGATTATTTGAGAATATATCTGGATAAGGGTATGAAAGAAACAGTTCTCAAATCAATTTTCGATCTTCCTAAAAACAGGTTTGGTTATTCAATTAGGGTCCTTCCAAATCAATGTCAAAATTAAGGATATAGAATGCTTATTTTCGGCAATAGATATGCATTTAGAATTCCCCCAATAAAAGTACACTTTAAAAACTAATTTTTTAGATAAATAATCTATAAAAATCTTTAAAATCGATAAATGAGCGAGATAGAAACTTTGTTTGTTCACAATTTATATTTAGTTATAGCTAAGGCACTTGATATCATTTTCACCCATACGAAATTCAATGCTGAAAACAAAGAAAAAAAGAAGTTTAATCCATTAATTGAAGCACCTAAGCTTTTTAAATATCAAATAACTCATTTAACTCATGTACTTTAATTGGGGAAGGACCGACACTATATTTAATTGGGTAAATAAGGATTAATAGCTCTTAAAAAACGGATCCTCTTTTGAGGGGTCTATATAGAATGCTACTAGCTCATGTAATCCATTTTTTTCTGGATTTGACCGGAAATTCTGTTTTTTCCGCTTGTAAAGAGATCTTTTTTTCATGCACACGTGAAACGTATAAGTGAGCATTGTATTCTAAAATAGATGGAAGAAAGTTTACAAGAAAACGCAGGCAGAAAAAGCAAGATGGCAATAGAATGAAAGGATAATAGAATAGAAGCCTGAATTAGAAAAAAGTTACAAATTATAAAAGAAGAAAAAAGCAGAGGAAAATTTCCTCTGCTTTTGAGTCTTAGACTCTCTTTAATTCGTTTCCGCTTATGTCAGTTTGGTAACCGGATGGTTTGCCAAGTCCGCGATCTCGATACCGAGATCTTTAGCGGTTTCACCAAGCATGATGTCTACCATTGCTACGGCAGGGAAGACCTCGTTGACGTTCTCGATAGGCCCATAAAGAAGGTAATCGGAACCTGCAATCTGGGCTACCAGGTTGGTACCAATGTCTGTAGGCATGTAGCACAGCTGTGGATTAGGCTGAGTTTTCTTGAATTTCCGGAACCAGCTCCAGGAAGACGCCATGTTGTGGTATCCTCCGCCGACTGGAAGCCCGAATTTTGCTTTCATTGTGGGTACCGAGCGGATAGTAGGACCGGAACCTGCGCCAAGAGGCATCGCAGCGACATCAATTAAGGGTTTCGTGATTCCACAGTCCTTTGCGATCTCAAGCATTCCTTTTGTTAGTCCGGAACCACCGACTTCAAGAACGTCCAGCTTTCCTTTTACGGTGGGGTCGACTGCGTTAAAGGCGAGCACAATAGATGCTGACACATCGCTTTCAGTAAGGACATCGATTTCGGCCTGTTCGATACTTGCGTTGATCGAGTTGTGTACAGCCCTGTCTGCAACTCCGATCTCGGTACAGTATTTGGCAGCAGCAGCCCTTACATTTCCTGCAGAGGAGTCGATCAGGAAAGGAGTGTGGTCATCGATATCAACGAACCACTTTATGTAGTTAGTTATCGCTTCGGGGGTTTCACCTACGATCTGGTTTGCATAGGGGAGACCAGTGGCATCGCTCAATGTTTGCTGTGTATTCCAGAGCGTTTCCGCGGTTGCTCTGTCGAAAATTCCCTTGTCCTCGTCTGACACGATCTTGTGCTTTCCATAGAACATTGTACTTACTAACACAGTTGGATATTCGCCTGGCTGACCACCGAATTTAACTCCACCTATTTCAAAAACTTCCTGTTTCTTATCAAATTTGAACATTTTCAATCCCTCTTGATTAACGCTTTACTGGAACATTGATGATACCACGGTATAGACTAGGAATAGTAACAGGCCAATAACGCCGCCGTACAGAATGCCGATGTCCCTTCCTACCTTCTTTCCGATCCTCTGTGCAATTTCACTGCCAACAAACTCAACCTTTTCTTCAATCTTGTCGAGCCGCTTCATGGCCGCGTTAAACTCGCTTTGATCTACAATAACTACGGGTGCTCTTGCATCGCTCATAACACTCACCTCGTTACATACCCCAGGCCAGCCACGGGATTACAATAACCATTAGAAATACAAATATGAATCCTGCTGCAAACCCTGATATTCCGGTAGCCATTACACCAGAATCAAGCTTCTGGTTTCTTGCGATTAACTGAGCCCTATACCTGATACTTTCGAGAGCCGTATCGATTGCTCCCGTCTGTGGGGTAGTCACCATCGGGACTCCCTTTTCATATTCAGCTTCTGCCATTCTTTTACCTCCCTAACAATAGCATTCCAAGAATAGCAATGGTGAAGGTTAATCCTATCATGAAACCTTCAATCTTCCCTGCACCTACACCTGCATGATACTTATTGAGGTTTCCGATGTCGATCAGGCTGCTTTCGATCCCTTTCATCCTGCTGCGGACCAGTGCAATTTCGGCGCCAAGCGGTCTGACCCCAGCTCCCTCTTCCTCTTCTCCTTCTCCTTCGGCGATCTGTAGAACCATGGGTTCGGCGTCAAAGGCTCCCGGATCTTTTGAAACAAGGTCTCTTACCTTGGAAGTAATTGCGCCCATATCCTCAGTCTCAAGAAGGTTAATGACCTCGACCTGCTGCTGAAAACGGGCAACTGCGTCTGCAGTCAGGTTTTCTACATACGGAATTGCACCCTGGGCTCCTACGATCCTGCTCTCTTTTACACCGTTTGCGTGCAGAGCGATTATTGACTGTCCAAGTACGTGCCCTTTAACCTCAGTACCGGTCACAAGGAGGAACCTGATATTAGGGTTTGAAATAATGTGGGCAACGACTTTCTCGATACCGAGATTTTCGGTTTTACACGATCCTGTAATTGCTGCACCTGCATCAAGAACAGGCTTCCCCGGAAGGTGTGATCCGCAGGTAATTACACATACTGGATTATTAGAATCACCAGTCTCGTATTCACCCTTCAGGATAGGCCACCCTGGGGCAGCATCTTTCTTGTTTGCCATCTTAAGCTCCTCCCATCATAGATTGAATGTATAGTAAGAGGGCTACCATCCCGAAGAAGAAAAAGCCCACAACAATCCCATACCAGGCGTTGGTATAGAATCCAGCTATATAGGACGCGTTTTCACGGCCTGGCCAGGTGTTAAGGAGCGGCTTGCTTGGGGCAAGGGAATTCACGAGGTCTTCTGCTACTAGATCCAGCTTGTCCAGTTTTTCAAAGACAGGCGCCAAGCTGTATTGGAGGATGTCCTCTCGCTCCTGTGCAACTGTACCGCTGTCTATATCCAGCACTAGATGTATTTCCGGGGCTATGCGAACTATACTCATTGCATTTCCTCCTCAGTTGGCAGCAAGCCGGTATCGACAACCTTGTATGCATCTCTTTTGACAAAGCCGTAGTACTTTCCGAAGAAATAGTACCAGATGAGGATTCCAATAAGTACGGTTATAGCGATTGCTCCCATACCTGCTACGGATGCAAAGCCTGAGAGAACCACTGCAATTCCTGCTTTTTCCGCAGAGAGTGCAAGGAGTCTATCCTGTGTCTCGTCAGGCCCCAGGTTTGAATTGTGCGGGTGCAACATTGCCATACCGCCGGCGATGTAAATCATCATTATGAAGCCTGTTGTGATCACTTCTTTGACAACTATTCCATAATCAAGGCTACCGGCAATCACAATACTAAGGCCGAGAATCAGAAGAGCTCCTGCCCCCGCAATCTCAGTTGTTGCACTCACCATAATCGGAATAGTCATGCCGACTACCTTTTTAGAAATAATTCCTATTATAGCTCCGATAGCACATGAGACAATGAATGCGACAATAGGGCCCGCTGGACCTATATCGAGGGAAAGTCCGAATAGGACGGCAATAATTCCCATACCAAGGGCAAGCATACCAATTGATGGAACACCCGTACCAAGTCCGTAACTAGCAATACGCCGGACTGCATCAGCACCCCAGATACTGGCGAAGACTGCTCCCAGAGCCCCGAATATTACGAATATAGGGTTCGATGGGATAAGGAAATAAGAAAGATATACTCCTATGAGGCCGCCAACTGCACCAATAGCCATCAATGTGTTCGGAGGAATCATCTTTTGTTCTGTCATTTAGAGACCTCCTACGAATGCAAGAGCCCCAACTGCTACTACTGCTACAATACCGAGAGGGATTGATGCAAGGAAGGAAGCAACAGCAGCCTTTGGCCATCTTTTGAATTTAGGATCATGGAATCCTTCAATAGTACCGACGATGTTGTACGAAGGGATGACCGAGTTTATAAAGAAGAAACCTATAGTGAAAGTAGCTACAACACCTACGAGGTTAAGATTATGTACCTCAAGAGGTACTACTCCTGAGTAAGCATAGGTACCTACTTTCATGAGAGCATAATATGCAAGAGCTGCTCCAATACCTCCGAGAAGACCTCCGAGAAGCGAGCTTACAAATGCAACAGTTGGAATACCATGTCCTTCAGTACCCTGGGAGACATAGAGGTCCTGCCTGTACTTGGTGATTGGATCGTATTTTACTTTTGCAGAAACCGGCATAACGCCCACACCATAGGCGTAGATCCAGGTAGCAACTATCATGGTTGCTGCCAGCATGACCATTGCGCCGACTCCTCCAGCACCTAGAACCACACCTAAATCCTGATTTAAATCCATTACAGCTCCAGCAGCTATGATCCCGGCAATTCCGGCTCCGGCTGCCAGCATCACAGTACCGGTACCTATACCTGTAGCCTGGGCCATTGCTGCAGGAGCGCCTCCAACAGATATAAAGTGGACACTGATAGAAATTAAAGTACCACCGAGTACAATTGCGATAATCCACAAAATGTTAGGCGCAATAAGTCCTACGAGATCTATCATGCGGACACCTCTTCGCCCTTATCTTCCTTGAACGGCCCGTATTTATCACGGGTTTCCTTTTCGATATGCCAGTTCCAAATACCTAAGACAATAACAATAAGCAAGCCTAAAAGATTAGAGAGCCAGCCCATTAGATTCCCCTCTGCAGGGTCGAATACTAATATAATCCAGGTACCAAGGAATACGACCATTCCAAAAGAAACTCCTGTCATCGGTCCACCGAACTTTGAGCAGAACCAGAGGTTATCAATACCATTCCTCAGGCCTGATTCGGCTTTACGGACAATGTTCCCTGATTGTGAAGCGTTCAGACCTTCACCAAAAGGCTGCTGCTGGAACTGACGCTCTGCACCTAAGTGGACGTCGCCTGTGGCAGATCCAACTGAGCCTACTACAACTCCCCAAAGGAAAGCTAATAAGACGAATGGGAAAGGATGCGCTAGTGACGTTACCATGAGGTACGAAACTATCTCGACAGAGAACGTAGTTAGGAACGCAAAGGCCATGATCACAGGTGTGTGAGATCTTATCAAGTCTAGATATATAGGTTGTTTAAACCGAGCCTGACTGGCCTCTCTGCCCATAATTGCAGTTACGGAATAGCTTCCATGTACCATAGCTGCAATAAGGGCTCCAATAACCAATGCAAAGAGTGGGGAAAAGCCAAAGTGTTTTATTAAAACAAGAGCTCCAGTCGAACCAACAGCACACATCAGTCCATTGGAGACTGGTTCACCAGCAATAGCTTTATTATAGATTCGATGTACGTAACCCATCTGGGGAGCTAGCTGCACTTGAGAGTTAGCATTACTCTGCGACCCGACGTCGGACTCCAGGTCCTCTGAGGCACCTGCAATCGTCGCAGCAGCACCGATAAGTGCAAGAACTCCCATACTTATGAGTGGTTCCATTCATTTTCCTCCTTTATGTTATTACATGTAATAAGGCCGGATTGAAAAAACGTTGTACATTTTTTTAAGCCGTTTGCCATATTATTACAATGAAAAATAACGAATGACAAGCGTTGAATTTTTGTTTAGAGAGGATTATTCATAAACCTTTCGAAATAGTTATGC
>DATMYS010000088.1:0-10235 GCA_035560835.1 Methanosarcina sp. | reverse complement strand
TATTGATACAAAAATCTGATTGGTTATATAAATATTTGGATACTATTATATTATCTTGCCTTTTTGTGAAAATTCTGGAAACTTTTACGGCTCAAACATGGACTTTTATCCAATTGTGATATATATTATTTAAAATTAAGTTTCTTTTTCCACTAAATCCCTTATTCAGTTTTCCAGACCAGCTTTTTATTCCAGCCGCATTGCAGCAGTTAATTTAATTAACTATCCTTTTCAGACAACCTTCCTGTGCTTGTTCTCCAAAATCTTCAGTACCTTCTTCCTTTTTTACAACTCTTTTCTCCCCAATCTGTTTATACTATGAAGTTTTTTCCTATCTATACTTTATACTTAATTGTCATCATGAAACTTTAAGGAGATTTGTTATGAGAAGCGATATTATCAAAGAAGGACCTGAACGTGCTCCCAACCGTTCGCTTCTGAAAGCGACTGGAGTTACAGATTCCGAGATGAAGAAACCATTCATCGCAGTCGTTAATTCCTGGAACGATATAGTTCCTGGCCATATCCATCTTAATAAACTTGCTGAAGCTGTGAAAGCCGGAATTCGAAACGCCGGAGGCGTTCCTTTTGAATTCCATACTATAGGGATCTGTGACGGAATCGCAATGGGACATGAGGGGATGAAATATTCCCTCCCCAGCAGAGAAGTTATTGAGGACACGATAGAGCTTATGGTTAAAGCCCATCAGTTTGACGGGATTGTTCTTATCCCTTCCTGTGACAAGATAGTGCCAGGTCACCTTATGGCAGCAGGCAGGCTTGATATTCCTGCAATTGTCGTAACCGGAGGACCTATGCTTCCGGGTTATGTCGATGACAAATATACGGACCTTATATCGGTTTTTGAAGGAGTGGGTGCTTATAGTGCAGGCAAACTATCAGAATTTGATCTTAGAAGACTTGAAAATCTTTCCTGTGGAGGGGCCGGATCCTGCGCAGGGATGTTTACCGCAAACACTATGGCCTGTGTGACTGAAGCGCTTGGTCTGAGCCTTCCGGGCTGTGCAACTGCCCATGCAGTAGATGCAAAAAAGGTTCGCATTGCCAAGGAATCCGGTGAGCGCATAGTTGAAATGATCCGGGAAAACCTGACTCCCAGAAAGATTGTCAGTATCAAATCCCTTGAAAACGCCATAATGGTAGACATGGCAGTAGGGGGGAGCACAAATACCGCTCTGCATCTTCCTGCACTTGCCCATGAATTCGGGCTGAGTCTTCCCCTTGAAAAATTTGATGAATTGAGCAGAACAACCCCCCACCTGATCTCACTTCGTCCTGGCGGCCCTAATTTCATGCTACATTTTGACAGAGCAGGCGGGGTTCAGGCAGTCATGCAGAGACTTTCCTCAAAACTTCACCTGGATCAACCTACAGTAAACGGCAAAACTATCGGAGAAAACCTGAACGAGTTTGATATTGTTAACCCTAAACTCAATAAAGAGATAATTGCAACTCTCGAAAAGCCTATCCATGCTGAGGGAGGAATTGCAGTTCTTAAAGGCACCCTTGCCCCTGATGGTTCAGTTGTTAAACAGGCAGCCGTTGATCCGAAAATGCGTGTTTATACAGGCCCTGCCAAAGTTTATGACTGTGAAGAAGATGCTATGGAAAGTATCCTTGCAGGAAATGTAAAACCCGGAGATATTGTAGTTATCCGCTATGAAGGCCCAAAAGGCGGCCCTGGCATGAGGGAAATGCTTGCAGCTACAGCTGCAATTGGAGGCATGGGCCTACTGGAGTCTGTGGCTCTGATAACTGACGGACGCTTTTCCGGAGGCACTCGCGGGCCGTGTATAGGGCATGTCTCTCCCGAAGCCAGTGAAGGAGGGCCAATTGCTCTGGTAAAAAATGGGGATATGATAGAGATTAATATTCCTGAAAGAGTTCTGAATCTTAAGATCTCAGAAGAAGAGTTTAAGCAGCGAAAGGCAGTTTTCGTACCTCCGAAAAAAGAAGTTACAGGTTACCTTGCCAGGTACCAGCGTTCTGTCCACTCTGCAAATACAGGCGGAATAGTGGACTGAACTTTCGGTAGTTATTTAAAAATTTTGCCTTCGGCAAGTTTAACTCTTCCTCTTTTTTAATTTTATCCAGACATTAAACCTATTATTCCTGAAATTTTTGAAATTCTAGAGAATTTGCAAAGGACTGATTAAATATTTTAAATACTTCTAAATTTTGTAACTAAAAGAGTTATGTGCGATCTGTGGGTTTCCGGCTAAACTTTATACCTGCCTACTATGTGTAAAAAGTGTGTAGCCAGTGTATGGATCCTAAAAAGCGTCTCTGCAACAGATGTGCCAGTGGCAGAGGTATCACAACGGAAAAATATGGTACCTAAATTATAGCCTTTTCGGCAAATAAAAAATAGTGTTTTTTACCCGTAAATAAGCTTTCTTGGTTTAGCTCAATATCTTTATCATAATTCAGCCGTCTTGAACACAACCGTTAACCTGCAACGGTTGACCCTCAACCGTTGAGCCTGTTGATCACGCCGGATAGGGTTTGGGGATAAGGTTCTCATCAAACCCTAACGTTGCCACGAGTTTTCGGTCAAGCCTTTTTTGAAAAGGGTTGTGAGCACGCCAACCACACTGTTTTGCTGGGGTTTTCGATCGACCCCTTTTTCAAAAGGGTTGATTTACTCATGTGGTATTTGGGTAATTCGGGTACAATCCCTTAGCAACTCATCAAAAAGCTCATTTCCAAACTTAATAGCTGAAGGTTCATAACTGATCAGGCTTTCCCTATCGAAATGCTTCTGACCTTTCGGGAAAAGGGAAATCATGACAAATCTGTCGGTTATGGTAAGATTTGCGATCCTGAGTTCTCCCGAGTACAGGAAAAATTCCACATTTTCGAAGGCTAGTACATTCCGGAAGTCTTCGAGGTAATCCTTAGAATAGTGCTCAAAAACAGGTCTGGACATAAGAAAGGAAAGCTTGACTCCACACCTGGCAAGTTCCTGGCATATAGAAATAAGCGAGGGATCAAAATAGGCTATGCATTCAAGAACACTACTTGACTTAGAGAGATTTTCAACTATCTCTGGATCAAGCTCGAACATCCTGTCCAGATCAGGCTGAATCAGTTTACACTTTCTGAGCTCTCCAAGCCGTCTTCGGAAAGAAGGAGGAATTCCTTGAAAATCTCTTTCAGCCCAGTAGTCAAAATTGTCCTCAAAGACGTCAATTACACTGACAAGAGGCTGTATCTTTTCAACAAGGACTTTTCCTATAAGCGAGAGATTGTAGTTTTTGTCTTCCTGAACCACCAGGGATTTTTCTTTTAGTTTTTTTATTTGAGGCAAAATGGCAGTGGACGTTACCTCAAGGGCTTCCTTGATCTCATCTATATTTTTCGGCCCGTCTTTCAGAAAGAGTAATAACTGCTTTCGCTTGTCAGAAAGAAAAATCAACTCCAGAAGTTCTAATTGCAACCCTTCAGTCTCCTATCGAGTTTTATGTGGCTAAAGAGATTAGAGCCATCAAAGGTATATAAGTTACTACTGTTTTTCCGACTTTTTTATTTATATAATTTTATTAAATATACTGTTATATTATTAAAAGGACTGAAGAATTTTTTTTCGCATTGTGCCTTGATATAGAGAATTGAGCAGAAATCAAAGTTGCGCTGGCGCACCCCGCAGCAAGCTAGCGGGGTATTCGAATAAAATAAAGAGTAAGTAGAAAATTACCAATTTATAAAAGAAGTGTATAAAAGAAGTGTAATCAAAAGAATTAATAATATAAAGCAAATACAATTAAAAAAACATACGGAGTCTCCCTGCCCTGGAAAGCTTACGCTATTGCCCAGGGTCAGGGAACCTTCTCAGGCTCCTTAATTTAATGTTTAAGCTAAAATCTGGATAATAGAGGAGATTCTCAAAGATTTGAGACTATTGATATGGCTTTACCTGCACTCAAGAATTAGTGGAAGTTCCAGACCTGATACTTATTCAAGCAGAAGCTTCCTTGGTCAGGATATAAGCAACCATTTCAGGATTGAGTTTACTTTCCCTTGCGACCTTTTCTTCGATTCTCTCAGCAGGTGTTCCCTCCGACTTCAGTTCCCTTATTTTCTCAATGACTGAGGAAGGAATACTATAATATTCGTTGATATCCTTCCTGTGACCCCAGACATCACCTTCGATAAGCTGGATTCTTTGCATCTCAAGGAACATTTCTATAGATTTAGAAACTGTGCGCCTGTAAGACTTAGGCAACTGAATTACCTCAATTTTCGGGCAGGTTTCAACGAGTGCAAAAATGTCCTTGTTCGAAGGCCTGAAAGCCAGATGAACAACACGCTCATTAGGATTGAGAGTGAATATTTCCTCTCTCGAACTAACTACTCTAATCTTCATGTATGTAATTCCCCCACTGTAAAGTCCTTATTTTTTACCTCAATATAAACTACTTATACTTATTATAAATATTTATCTATCCGCGCTTTTATTTTTTACGCAGTTATTCGGTCTTCGATATCCGTTTTGGTCCTCATAGAGGCCGGAAAAAGCCTGGAAAGAATAAGACCTACAAAAATAATCATAACTCAGAAATTTTAGTCCCCACAGGAACTTTCTCGGCAAAAAAATAAAAGAAAAAACAAAACCCTACTCCTGAACATGCTTCTGAATGTGTTCCTAAACGTACTCCAAACACAGCTATAGTATACTCAGAAAGTTTGAGAAAGATTCTAGCAATATAGTATTGCGAATATAATTTTTCAGTACCATAAAACTTGAAAAGAAAAAGTTACCCTGCTATGATACTCGATGTCTGGTCGTCTGGCAACTTCATATTTCGGAGGAAGAGCCATATAAATTCAGAAATTAAAAGCAAGAAGCAAAATTATGTAGGGAGAAAGATATTCTTTGAGACATACAATTGCTCCAGAAAGGAGGAAATAAGGACTGAAATTACCTCATTCCGGAAAAAGCAAGGTATTAAACTACTGTAAGTATCCTTTTCCGATTCAGGATTATCACAAACTTTGCAATAAATTTCTAATTTTTGGCCACATTTAACTAAAAAATTGTTAAGAGATTCGCTGCTCAGTCAGTTGATATATAAATAGCATCTTAGAACCCAGACTAAGACAATGATTTTTCTGATTTCGTTTTGCAAGAAATTGAATCTCTATTCCTTAAAGGCTTTTCCAGCCTCTTAGAGACATATAGGGAATTCTGGCTATAAATACAGCATTAGAACTTGCCATTGGAGTGGAGCAGTATAATGTATTATAGATGTCAGGTATTATAAATTTCAGGTATTATTTACCCTGAAAAAAATCAGCTGTTCAGGGGTACTGCAGTACATGGATACTGCAGTCCGTATCGGATCCGAGTTCTGTACCATACAGTAAATCCAAAGGGCTGGAGAAGTGTATGGAGGCATCTTTATTCGAAATATTCCGGGATTATTTAGAAAAAACTGCAGGCAGAATCTCACTTTAGAATGAATAAAAAGCTCTGAGATTCCACCTGTAAGAAATTTAAGAAGGCAGGTTTCAACCTGAAGTAAATTGCTTTTGAAATTTAAATTTCGCTGACCATAACTCACGCAAACGGGTGTTTTGCTGAATCTTTTTTAGCAAGCGCTTCTTCGACAGTTGGTTTACCTTCCATGGCCCTTGCTATTGCAAGCTTTGTTGCTTCATAGTTAAATTCGTAAACTTTGTCCTTATCTTTTGCATCCCATTCAATAAATACGGAAACGATAATAAAAGTATCATCAGCCTGTTCTTCAGGGAGCACGCCAGCAGCTACGGAATCCATGACCGCCTTTGCGACTGCAGCCTGAGCAGGCCCGAACATAAGGGCAGCTTGCGCTACATTTTTGATCGTTACTTTATTTACGAGCAGGGTCACAGGTTTGGGCTGGAGATTTGGTTCCAGGACTGCAAGAAGGGGGGTATGACCCTGCCTGGGCATTGCAAGCGAATTTATAAATGCTGCTTCAACTGGCCCTCCTCTAGGTCCGATAACCAGATCTATATGTGCAATTTCCGGACCAGTGCCTATGAGAGCTTCTCCTACCATACTTTTTAGAATATTTTTGACCAGATTAACCACCTCAACATATTTACCGAAGGCTTAATACCTAAAATCGCCAGAGAGAAGAGAATTAATTTTCATATTATTAATGGATAATATAGCGACTTAGCTATTAAGCAGAATTACTCCTATCAGGGAAAACAATTAACCCTGTTTAATACTTATTACACATACATAAATAATTTGCCAGCTCTGGTTTTAACAGGGCAAGGAAAACAAGGACTTGAAATCAGAGCACAAAAGGGAAGAAGTAAATTACACAGAAAAATAGGGATGTCCAAATCACGCTTCAAAAGGAAAATAATGCCTGTAAAACATCAACAAAATGACTGGAATCTTAAAGTCTCAATTCAAAAAGAAATGCCCGAAAGAATTTCAAGTCTTTTGTTCCAATGGTCCAGCCCTCTTTTTGCTGCATACCAATCGAAAAAGCTGCTTTCCTTATTTCTATTTGGAGTCTCGATCTTTGCCTTGAGTTCAGCAGAACTGAGCCCGAATTTCGTTTCTAAATCCCTGCAGATCGCAGAATAACGTTTGACCTTATACCTGGCAACGTGCTTTTCGTGCTCAAGAGCCGAGCGGATAACCTCAGTCACTTCCTGAGGCGAGAAGTTAGTTTCGATATTAATCGTGAAACTCATATATATCCTCTATTAATATTAGCCTCTTATTCCATTAATAACTATTGAAGGAGAATAATTAGACATATTCGCTACTTGAAAATTTCAATAATTTAACTTTTAGAACGTTTTTTACGACAATCTAACTATCAGTTATTCGCTATTTCTGCATTTTTAACTCCATATGAAGGCAAACCTCAACGAACTATTAAATTCATTTTGTCTGAAACCGGAACTGCTTCCTTTTGCAAGTAAGAAAAAAGATCGGTTCCCCATTTGAGAGCTTGAGGTTCGAAGCTCAACAGGCTTTCATGCTCAAAGAACTTTATTTGAGGGAGGATGGTGAGCAGGAAGAATCTATCTGTAACCGTAAAGCCTGCAAGTTTTGGGTTTTTCGGGAAAAGAGACAGGGTGACATGTTCAAACTGTACAAGAGTTTGAAAATCTTCGCTGTAATCGGCTTTAAACCTCTTTAACACAGGTTCGGTCAGCATTAAAGAAATTTGTGCTTCTTTTTTTGCAATTTCCAGGTAGAGAGAGACAAGTGAGGGATGGAAATATGAACTGAAGCAAAGAACCTGCCTTGAAAGGAGAAGGTTTTCAATAAACTCTGGATCCAGTTCGAACATATGGTTTAGATCCGGACGGATAAGTTTGCAGCTTTTCAACTCCCAGATTCGACTTCGTAATACCTGAGGGATTCCTTCGAAATTCCGTCGTGACCAGTAATCAAAATTATCTTCGAGGACTTCCAGGGTATCCAGAAGAGACGACATCTTATCTACAATTGCCTTCCCCATAATGGAGAGCTCATAAGTGTGACACTTCTGTATAACCAGTTCTCTGTCCTTAAGTTTTTTAAGCTGGGGGAGGATAGAAACGGAATCTACAGACAGGTGTTCTTGAATTTCATCTATGGATCTGGGTCCATCTTTGAGAAAAACCAGGAGGGTTCTGCGCCTCTCAGACCGAAAGACCAGTTCCATCAACCCGATTTTTGCGCCCATCAGAACCACCATCAAAAAAGCTTATCATGAGAAGATGGTATGGCAGTTATAAATACATTTCCACTAATTTTATACACTTGTAAATAGAGATAATAGATAGAATAGTTTATATAGAGATTTAGGAGTTAAATTATCCTCAGAATAATTTAGAACATTTAAAATTTAATCATTTAAGTGAATTTAGAAGAGGTCTCAGACAGTTTTTCAAAAAGTTGTTGATTAGTTTTTGAGAAGCTTTTGAGAATTTTTAATTTTTTGAGAAGTTTGTTGATCAGCTTTTAGAGCAGTTATATTTTGATACCTTTGAGGAGAGCAAGCTTTTTCTTCCAGTGGTCAAGCCCTCGCTTTGCAGCATACCACTCAAAATATTTATCTTCACCAATAAGTTCGCCGGCTTCGAATTTTTGTATGAATTCGGTAGAGATCAGGTCGTACCGATCTTCAAATTCATCGCAGATCATGGCGTAGCGATCTATCTTATATTTTGCAAGATGTTTCTCATGTTCCAGAGCCGAGCGAATAATCTCGCTTGCTTCCTGAAGCGAGTAATCGGTATCAATCTGCAAGGTCAACTCCATGTTTATCCCAGAGAAAATTATTGCTGGTACTAAAAAATAATCCTATATTTCCTTTTATATTTTCTAGTCGGGCCTTTCCTTCCTGACCCGGAAAATTCAGTTAATTCCTTATTTCGTGCTCGAGGCTTATTTGCACCCTATGCTTTCACAACTAATAACCTTTTACCTCCTTTAAGCAGAAAATATCACTAAAAACTTTACTTTAGTCCATTTCAAAATCCAGATCAGTTTAAAGTGAAAAAACTAAAGTGAAAAAACGCAAAAAATAGCAAATAACGGCGAGAGGTAAAAGGTAAAAGGTAAAAGATAAAAAAATAGGAAAAAAGGAAAAAGGAAAAATTCAGAACAGGTAGTTACTATAGAAGTGGTTTTTAAAGCAAAGCCACACAGTCATCAGTTCTCGGCTGCAATGGAGGGAATTTTCCCTGAATTCTCCAGGTTCTTATAAATTAACGCTGAAGAGTAAGCAAGCAGCATGAATTTAAAGCCCTCAAGGAAATCCATATCGATAAACTTTAAAATCATGCCTACAAAGAAAGTAAACTGTAAAGCACACAGGACCATTCCGGTTACTGTGAACATTTTCTGACGACTGCTACTATCACTACTGTCTGGATCATCGGATTCTTCTGACATTTCGTTTCAAACCTCGCAAATAAAGGTGCTAAAGTGCTCTTTATTTAGCTCGTTTTAATTTTGTTTTAATTTTCTTTAATTCGTTTTTATTTGTTTTTGTGTTTTTTAATCTAATCAGGCCTTATTGTCGGCAGTTTTCAACCAGCTCAAAAATTAAAGAGAGTTCTCCACAAAAGAGTATAGACTGGCTCTTATGGAGTTCTTAAAATGAGACAAAAAGCTGAAAACTTCAATGGATGCATCTGAAGGTTCAGTTACATTGATCCCCTGGTGCAGCATTATCTGAAAAAACACTCTCCGAATTAGAGACTTTTATACAGTACCCTTATTTATTGGAGATAGTATATATAACTTGCGAAGCCAGAGGGGTATTATTGAGTATGATACTGATTTTACCAGTATAAATAGTTTTTAAATTTTTTCAATTCCTTTTTTGATTTGCTCAACCAGTAGCTTCAACCTTTCCTCTCTCTTAGCCTTACTTTTTATCTCACATTGCCAGACTATAATAACATTCCAACCTCCATCCTTCAGTTTTTCAATATTTTTTCGGTCACGAGCCACGTTATCCGAGATTTTCTTTTCCCAAAACTCGACATTTGTTTCCGGAAGTTTGGAAGCTTTGCAATTCTCATGACCGTGCCAAAAACATCCATGTATAAATATCACGGTTTTATATTTGGGGAGAACTAAGTCAGGTTTGCCGGGATATCTCTCGTCATTAATTCGATACCTGAAACCTTCTGAAAATAAAAATTTACGGACGAGAATTTCAGGTTTTGTTTCCTTTCCTCGGATTTTGGACATTATTTCGCTACGTTTTTTCTTTGAATAGATGTCTGTTATTTGCTTTTTCCCCCACTATCCCATTTTGCAAAATTGATTCCGACTCTATTCGCCCAACTAAAAGATTCATTCGCGATTCTTTGTGCGTGATTTTCATTTAGACAAGTTAAGTGTTTCATTGATATTCTTTTTTCTGAAAAAGAAGATTCAATTATCTTAGTTATGTTGTTATTATCGGGCGGAATGTATATTGTAAATGGAGCAGTATCCCATTTGATACAAACAAATCTTTTTTCTGATTTTATGTATGAAATAAAACCTTCGTCTCCCTTCTTCAGTCCTTCATTAAGAGTTATTTCTTTTCCTCCTACAAAATGAAAGCAATTACTTATTTTATTTGGATAGAGACAATCACAATGAGCAGTTATACAAAGTAAATACGAATTTTCCTCTCCCGTAGGCAATGAGTCCGGTTTTATATCCCCTATTGAGAATATATCCCCGAACCTAATTTTTCTAGGATTACTAT
>DATMYS010000087.1:0-5645 GCA_035560835.1 Methanosarcina sp. | reverse complement strand
ATTTTTAGGCTTATTAAAACTAGGATTGATTACACTGACAGTTTGCTGTCTTCAATAGAATCCAAAAAAAACTGATGTTCCTAGGGAGGCAAGCTCTCTAGAGAGATAATTCATTTCTGTCGGAGAAAGCACTGGAGAAAGCAAATGATAAGATTAACTGGTAGTGATTAACCTATGCTTCATTATCTCAGCGAGTATCCCGAAGAGATTCTTCACGGAGATACGAAGCCATTATAAAATCGAGGTGAAATCAGATGACACGCTATCGCGTTACAATCTCCGGACCAACTAGTGAAGCCATGGCTGATTTAGTTCGGAAATACAAAATTGATATTTTGGGAAGTACCGTTCGCCATAGTAAAGACACTGGTCATGCTGTTGATGCCATCGCACAGCCGAATGAGATTGAAATGCTCGAGGCTGCTGGGTACAAAATTCAACGCCATGAGGACGTGGACGAAGTTGGCAAAGCCCGTCAGAAGGAAGTAGGGATGGGAAATCGGTATAGGAAATCGGTATAAGTAAACTGGGTTTTTGGAGGAGTAATAATGCCTTATCTCAACGTCGAAGAAGTAGAATCGGCTCTCTCGGTGGCGACATCTGCCCCTTATACTTCCTTCACTCAACTCATCACCCTACCCAATCTTACTTGGGAAGGCCGTCAGTGCCATGCCATCAAGATTGGAAAAGGTAACAACCCTGGACGTCCAGGTGTATATTTCATAGGTGGTGTCCACGCACGCGAGTGGGGGAGCTCGGATATACTTATCAACTTTATAGAACAGCTTGAGCAGGCCTATATAGCTGGAACAGGGCTTACGTTCGGCACTAAGAATTTTTCTGCCAATGAAATCCAGACCATTATTAACACATTCGATATAGTTATCTTTCCCCAAGTCAATCCCGATGGTCGCAACTACAGTATGACTGTAGATCCAATGTGGCGTAAGAACCGCCGCACACAAGCTCCAAATTCCAATAATGGAGACTGTGTCGGTGTTGATATAAACCGTAACTACGATTTTCTCTGGGACTTTCCAAAATACTTCGATCCTAGGGCTCCGGTTCAGACTTCCACCGATCCATGTGACTATCAGATATATAATGGACCTTCTGCCTTTTCTGAGCCGGAAACCAAGAATGTCAAGTGGATTTTCGACAACTTTTCCGATATCCGCTTTTTTATCGATTTGCACAGCTTTAGCAAAGATATACTCTATAATTGGGGTGATGACGATGATCAGACTACCGATCCAGATATGAATTTCAAGAACCATACCTACGATGGACACCGAGGAATTTCAGACTTAAGCGCCTCAGATTATAAGGAATACATACCATCAGATGATCTTTCTTTTGCTATTGACCTCGCTAATACCTTCAGGGATGGTATTAAAGCGGTTAGAGGCACCACCTACACTGTTAAATCCAGTTATAATTTATATCCCACCTCAGGCACCTCAGATGATTATGCCTACAGCCGTAATTTCGTTGATGGCAGTAAGGAGAAAGTTCTGTCCTTTGTCCTTGAATGGGGAGAAGCATTCCAACCTCCATACAGCGAGATGCAAAACATTATCTCAGAGATCACATCTGGTCTGCTTGCATTTTGTCTCAAAATTGAAAACAGACTCAAGCAGTCTTCTTTCGTCACCGAACACAGAATACCCAGCCAGAGATAAGATACTGATATACAGTTGAGGGGAGAAAGAATGACCACGTTTTCATGATAAGAAATTCGGTCTCGTCCGTGAGTTATTGATAAGCTCTGAAAGACAAATACAACCCCGTTTTTTAGGAAAAGCGTATAGAGATCCTTATACGTGCAGTTTTCAATAACTCATTCCCACAACCTAAGAGAATTAATCAATTATTATGGGCTGAAGTAAGTAAATTCGTTGCTCCTGGAGAAGGTTACTTAATTGTCGATGACACAGTATTGGATAAACCTTATTCGGAAAAGATAGGTTTTGTTCACTATCACTTGAGTGGAAAACATCATTGTAGTGTTAAGGGAATTGATCTTGTTACCTTGCTCTGGACAGATGACAATAAAATCTTACTTGTCGATTTCCGTATCTATATTATCAAAAGACAACAAAACAGAGAATGATCATTTACGTGATATGCTTGATAAGGCTGAAGAACAAGGACTTAAGCCAAAGTACGTTATGTTTGATATTTGGTATCAAGCATAAAGAACCTTAAAGCTAACAGGAAGAAACAGTGGCACTTTTTGATAAGATTGAAATCAAATCATTTGGTAAATCCAGATAATAAGAAGAATATACATCTTGAAAAAGTTGAGGCACCTCCTCAAGGAATTGTGGTTAATCTCAAAGAATATGGCTTTATTAAGGCATTTCGGATAATTTCCAAAGATGGAGACACGCAATACTGGGCTACAGACTTACTGGATATGGATAAAACCACAAGAGAAGGTCTCGGCAAAGTCTTGGAGAATTGAAGAATACCACAGAGGAATAAAGCAATTCTGTGGTGTGGAAAAGTGCTAGGCAAGAAAAAAAGAATTACAGAGAGCACATGTAATGTTATCATCGAGAATTTTTCTAAGGTTGGAAGTACAAAGGATCAGAAGTGGGATATTCAAACATGGGGGTTGAACTAAAAATGATAAACAGACTAAAAATTGGAATAACTACACTATTTATATTAGTTTTTGCTGTTTGTAGCATAGGTGCAGTCGCAGCATCATCTAACAGTTGTAATGTATATGTAGATGTTAATGGTAGTAATGTCCACGGTGATGGAACCCAGGCTAATCCCTACGCAACCATCCAAGAAGGGATAGATAAAGCCCCTGATAACGGTACCGTGTATGTAGTGCCGGGAACTTACAGAGGAAAAGGTAACTCTATACTAAAAGTTGAAAAAAATCTTACCATAATTGGATATAGCTCTGAAAAGACCATACAAGACGGTGGAAACGTTAATGAATCTTTCATTATATACCCCCATGTAACCGCTACTATTGAAAACTTTACCCTTCGAAATTTTGACCCGGAGTTAGGAGGCGCCATCACTGATCTGGGAAACCTCACCCTAATAAACGTTAAATTAGTAGGTGACACGGCAACCAATGCATCCATTTCTACTAACAACAAAGTTCACTTCTATCCTACTAAACTCAATGGTACCTTAACCACTATAAATGTCACTTACTCAGGTTTTAAAAAATCCACCGGTGGAAAACCGACTGGTTGGAATGCTCATGAATTAACCACTTTCAGCCACAATGAGAGCAATTACAGTTTCCTGGTTTGCGGTGATTCCAGGAATGACATGGGAAACCTCGCAAGTATGATCAACGTGGCAAACAAACAGGATGCATTATTCACGGTTTTTATGGGTGATATGAGAGCTAAGACTGATTACCTATATGCGTTTAAAAAGATTTACCTACCACCAAGTCCCTACACTCACTTTAACATGCCAATATTATTCAGCATCGGAAACCATGAAGAATACGATTATGAAAACGGTACCACAGAAGGTGCAAAAGCAACCTATGATTGCATCTTTGGTAATGAAAATTGGTACAGTTGGACTGAGAAGAATACCTACTTCATCGTACTTGACAATAATAATGGAAGCTCTCCTGGAGACCTTCCTATCGCCGAATATAATTGGTTAAAAGATCAATTAAATAAAAGTACAAAATACAGATACACCTTTATCTTCATGCACAGCCCACTATGGACCCCAGAAGATCAATTATGGATCCCAGGAGATCCAAAACCACATCCACACAGCATGAATGTTAGTGATACAAACACCACCATCGGAGCAATAACTCTTCAAAAATTATTTAATTACTATCCTAACATTACAATGGTATTCGCTTCTCACATACACAACTATTACACTGGAAAGTGGGGCGCTACACCGTACATAATCTATGGAGATTCAGGAGCACCATCATACTTAGGCACGACTACTAATGGTACAGTTACTACCCCGTCGCATCGTGACTTCATCAAAGTAACAGTTACTAATGAAAAAGTTACGTTCAAAGTTGTTAATTACCCTGCAGTAGCGAACAATTATGATTTCACCATACCACCATTATAAAAATGATAGTAAAACATACAGATTTTGATACAAAACCTGTAAAATTACGAAACAGAAAAAGGTTGCTATCAATTGAATCAGTTCCCTTTAACTGAAAAGGAAAGATAAAAAAAGGGAAAATAGCAAAACTCCTAAGAGAAACTTTACGGAGCTAGATCACCGGTTTCAAAGTAAAGCTCTTCGCAGGTTTCAATTTGGAGTTCGACCGTGCTTTGCGAATTCTTCCCGTCTGTCCTCCGGTTTCCGACTAACCGTTGGCACTTCCCGAAGCGAGATTCGATAGTGTTTGGTCGTGGAAAGAAGAAAGTGATCCCGCTGCGTAACTCTTCATCTGCCAAAGTAGGATCATTAACCTTTGCTTCAAGGAGTTGATCGAAATCCGGTGGTTTCGTGATCAGATGGGCTAAGAATTGTTCCTGCCTGTCACCGAAGAGCAAGTACTCCAGTTGCGGAAGCTCTTGTGCCGCGGGATCGAACTTGCGGGCATAGATAACTCGCCGAACCAGACATCTAACCTTATCAATAATTGGCTTCCCATCTCCATCGATAACTGGTGCTCCACCCCGCTCGAAATGACCCCGGTAGACTGTGGCATCAAACTCTTTGAGGCGAGGATTTTGTGGATCGGGTTGGAAAAGATCGGGCAAAGAAAACGGCTCTGGCTGTAGGGTATAGAGAAGTGCCTTGTGTGTCAACTGGTCTGACCTCAAGTCTCCCTCCTCATTCGTATCCTTTTTTATTAGAGAGGCTTCGAGGATAACCTGGTATCCATGCTCCTCCATAAACATGGGGAGGTGAGAGAGGTAGACATCACTACTGAGTGTGCGAACGATTATCGCCATGCCGTGGACCCCCATAGGATCTTCATGCTCTGTTTGCTCTGTGTGGTTATTCGTCATAAATGTACCTCCTTACTTGTGCTTTCTCGGCCCTATGTGAATGACTGGTCTCTGTCCGACGGTATTACCTAAGACACGAATTTTTATGTTTTCGAACTAAATCAGCCATGTTTTCACAACTTGGTCCGCAAATTGTAATGCGATAGCGTGTCATCTGATTTTCACCTAGATTTTGTAATAATTCGTAACTCTGTGAAGAATAATTAATGGAATATATATCTTCGGGTGACTCACACTGCCTTCTTTTAAATCTTGGTTGACCTACCCTACAAAATTTGTCTCCCCTAAATAGCTTTTAGTCTGTTATGAGTTCTTTAAAATTTTATATGAGTTTTAGGGGTTTTTGATGAAGGCGACCAACTATCAGCTTAACTTATACTATTTTTGACAGTTGCAGAAAATATATCCAATTTTATAATTTAGTATAAAATGATCAGTATTGAATGTAGTAGAAAAAAAATCAGGAATAAAGGTAGCTGAATAAGCGTAATCACAATTTTCAATAATGTGAGATTTCAAAATACTTTTAGTGTTTTCTGGTTACTCTCCAATTTTGGAAGAAAAATGAAATTCCATCCAAATTCATTAAACCTCTTTCTTCATTTAGTGAAAGTTTATCTATGGCAGTATGCTGATTTACGATTCTTTTTTTAT
>DATMYS010000086.1:0-2592 GCA_035560835.1 Methanosarcina sp. | reverse complement strand
CTTTTTTAACGAAATATGTTTGAATAGTTCGGGAATTAACTAATGAGTTTCAAATTTTGAGTTACGAGTTTAGAATCCAGAGGTAGTAGTTAAGCAGAGCAGCGAAGCTAACCCACAGGATATACGGAAATAGTAGATAA
The DNA here is from genome assembly GCA_035560835.1 of Methanosarcina sp. Classification (GTDB taxonomy): domain Archaea; phylum Halobacteriota; class Methanosarcinia; order Methanosarcinales; family Methanosarcinaceae; genus Methanosarcina. The sequence continues at coordinate 2,452 of DATMYS010000086.1, read as the reverse complement.
GAAGCCAGTTTTGAAATTTTCCTGAATTTCAATATTGTCAGGAAGATTGCAAGCCAGAGCAAATTGATCTCAATAAAAGCGTAGTAAGGAGACTTTAGCCCAAAGAAGAGAAAAGACCAGAGAACATTAAGGCCTAACTGAATTCCGAAAATAAGCATCCCTATTTTGACTTTCTGTTCGTGCAGCTCTTTTTCCCATACAAGATAAAATGAGATTCCCATAAATGTATAAAGTATAACCCAGGCCGGAAAAAACACTTGGGACGGAGGTGTAAAAGCCGGCTTTTCCAGAAAAAGATACCAATTTTCAAGAGATGATTCTGTAAATATTGAACCAATTGCCCCTGCAAACTGGCAGAGAAAAACAGAGACCAGAAGCTTGAAGAGATTAACTCTTTGAACCATATACCAAACCCGGAAGTTATTCTGTACCCCAATATTTATTAAATATCAGGGTTGAAAAAACTTTAAATTTCCGCTCCTATTTCTTATATCATTTTTGTAAACACCGCACTGCCAGAAGAAAAAAATAAAATCGCACTAATAAATTTACTCCTTTTAGAATTAGCTTTAATGAGCTTTATATACATGAGATTAGAAATATATTCAATAAACTGGGGATGAAGCATACAATACTCTCACAGATAATGCAACTTACTCAATAAATATACAGTTTCATATTTTATATAGGATTAAGAAAAGTATATATAGGATTAAGTAGGTAAAAGGATACCTAATGCCTAGTTAGGATGGGAAATCAAAATGGTGCAGATAAAGAAGTGTATGACCAAAGAAGATGTAATAGAAGCTGTAACTGAAAGAGACGTAAAGTTTATCCGTACCCAGTTTACGGATACACTCGGCATCATCAAAAGCTGGGCAATCCCTGTAGAGCAGCTGGAAGAAGCTTTCGAAAGCGGGGTAATGTTTGACGGATCTTCGATCCAGGGCTTCACAAAGATTGAAGAGTCTGACATGAAACTTGTGCTCGACCCGTCTACGTTCAGGATCCTTCCCTGGAGACCTACAACTGGCGCAGTAGCCAGGATCCTTGGAGATGTGTATCTTCCTGACGGCAAACCGTTTGAGGGAGACCCCAGATACGTTCTTAAGAGCGCAATCGGAGAAGCCGAAAAAATGGGGTACTCAATGAATGTAGGTCCTGAAATGGAATTCTTCCTCTTCAAACTTGACGCAAACGGAAATCCGACCACAGAACTTACGGATCATGGAGGATACTTCGATTTCTCCCCACTTGACCGTGCACAGGATGTACGTAGAGATATTGACTATGCCCTCGAACATATGGGCTTCCAAATAGAAGCCTCTCATCACGAAGTTGCACCTTCTCAGCATGAGATTGACTTTAGATTCGGTGACGTACTGAGTACCGCAGACAATGTTATAACGTTCAAATATGTAGTAAAATCAATTGCATATCACAAAGGATATTATGCCACCTTTATGCCGAAACCTCTCTTTGGGGTAAATGGCTCAGGCATGCATACTAATCAGTCCCTTTTCAAGGACGGCGAGAATGCATTCTATAATCCAGAGAGTGCAGATCAGCTTTCTCAAGAAGCAATGTACTATATTGGTGGTCTATTGAAACACATTAGGGAATTCGCAGCCGTTACAAATCCGGTTGTTAACTCCTATAAGAGAATTGTACCCGGATATGAGGCACCGGTTTACCTCACCTGGTCTGCAAAGAACAGAAGTTCCCTAATCCGCATTCCTGCAACCCGTGGCAATGGGACAAGAGTGGAACTAAGATGTCCAGACCCTGCTTGTAACCCTTACCTTGCCTTTGCGCTGATGCTCAGAGCTGGGCTTGATGGTATAAAGAACAAGATCGACCCGGGAGAACAGACTAACACGAACATTTTCCACCTTACGGAAAAACAGAGAGAGGAAAAAGGTATTCGCTCCCTACCTGCAGACCTTAAAGGGGCAATTGATGCGATGAAAGGCAGTGAATTCGTAAAAGAAGTACTAGGAGAACATGTTTTCAATCACTACCTCTGTGCTAAAGAGATGGAATGGGACGAATACAAAACAATTGTTCATCCCTGGGAACTTGAGAAATATCTACATATGCTATAAGTATACTAGAAATCCTAAAAGCCATACGGATACTAAGAAAATTGCTGTGGCAAATTGTGACAGAATTAAAAGTTTGTTTAAATAGACACACTTCTTCCGGGAAGTGTGTCCCGATTTTAAAAAATCTCGTAAACTAAAAAAATTTTTCATTGCACTTATTAGTCAGGGCATGGGAAAGTTTGTAATATATTTCAAAAGTCAAGCCTGAAAAGGCTATTAATATAAAAATGCTTTCCTTATGAAAACCCGCGTATTCAAGAGCACTACTTTTTTTAAAGAAGCTAAATCATACACTACAAGCAAATGACACTGAAACCCTAAAGACGAAAGTTGGATAGTATTTTAAA
>DATMYS010000085.1:0-8131 GCA_035560835.1 Methanosarcina sp. | reverse complement strand
ATTTCAATCCACACACCCGCGAAGGGTGCGACTGCAAATTTATTCAGACTATACATTAGCCAGTTGGCTTTTTAATTTTTTGAAAAATTTAAGTTATTGAATTTAGTTAGGAACTATCACAAAAAATAAATATTATGAATTGATTCTTCCTGCGAACCTCCCAGTAAATCAATGTTCACTACAGGTTCGCAGAGATCAAGTAATTAATAAACCTTCTGGATCGTATCCTTTTTTTGCACCAAAATGTTCTACTCTATTTTTCCAATTTTTACCCAGATAATAAAACCTGAGGCTGTCTCTATCCTCATCCATGATATCACATAAAGAATGTTTAAGTTGTGCAAACTGAGCAGGATCTACAAGGCACTCAAATACAGAGTTCTGAACCCTCTGTCCGTAGTTTTCACATTCTTTTGCCACTTTTCTCAGCCTGCTTTTTCCACCTTCGGATTCTGTACTCACATCATAAGTTACCAGTACCATCACTAAAAACACCTCAATTCATAAAAAATGGCGGATAACCGTCAATATCTCCCCTTAAATAGCGAGCCAATAACATTGCCTGCACATATGGAATTAATCCGACTGAGATCTTTTCATCTAGGTAGGGATGAGTAATTTGGTCCTGTTTTCTCTTTTGCCAGGCCGCAAGTATATTTTTTCTTCCATCTTCAGTCATGAGAACAGCTCCATTTTCCTTTTTGAGGAAGTCTTTCCCATCAACCTGTTTGAGATTGACCATATTCAATGCAAGGCGGTCAGCCATGAAAGGCCGGAGTTCCTCCATCAAGTCAAGTGCAAGACTGGGTCTTCCAGGACGGTCTGTATGGAAAAAGCCAACAAATGGATCAAGCCCAACGGTTTCTAAGGCGGATTCAACGTCATGAGCGAGCAGTGTATACAAAAAAGACAACAGCGAATTCATGTTATCAAGAGGAGGCCTCCGGTTCCTGTTAAATATAAAGAAGCTATCCTTTTGCTTAAGAATGAGTTCGTCCAATACGTCAAAATAAAATTTGGCACAATTTCCTTCAATGCCGCGAAGCGAATCCGAATTTAAACAGGAATCAATGCTCTTGAGATTATCTATCAACAAATCATCAACTGAACGGATTTTACTGGTATTTATTACATCTCCGTGGTCACGGATACCTCTTCCAAGAACAGTCCGACAGTTAACGATTTTTCCTATGATAAAGCACTTAGCAAGCTCCAGAGAATCGTCTTCATTGTCTGCTTTTCGATACTGTGTACGCCGTAGCAGAACATTTCCTCTAACTTTTCCATTAACACGCGCCAGAAATTTTCCATTAGGGGTCAAAAAAGATAATCCAACTTTATTGTCAGTACAAAGTTGCATCAGCTTGGGACTGGCGCCCATATATGCAAAGCAAATTATACCCTCAAGATTATGTATGGGAATACGAAATGTTTCAACATCCTTTACCTTAACAACGACGTTTTCCCCGTCTCTGAGAAGATAGGACTCTGGGGTTGTGACATATAATGTATTCAGCAATTTTCTCATGGATATAGAACCCTTCTACTAACCTGAAGTTTGGATAAATTATATTTCTGAAAATATACTTCTGAATATTTTGACTATTTCAGAGATCACCATTACAGGCCTCGTCAATATGATTTCTGACATATTTACGGGCAGAAACAAACTTTTTCGTTAATTTCGGAACACAAACATCTACAAGAGAGCAGTATTTGCAGTTTCGGGATTTTTCAGCAGATGGAGTAAGCTCTTTTTTGAAGAGCGAATGCATTTCATCGGACAACGAAATCACAAGATTTCTCAGTTCTTCGGTTATTTCAAGCTGAATTCTTCTCCGAATTTCGTTATAATAAAAATCAGCAGAGTTTATAGTTACATTAAACATCTCTTCAAGACACATCGCCTGCGCACAGAGTTGTACTTCATCCCTCTCGTCAATTTTCGGTTTGCCTCTTTTATACTCTACGGGATGCATTTTCCACAAACCTTCATAACCCGGAAGAGAAATGCCATTTTCAGAACGAATATACTCAATAACATCCGCCACCCCGTAAAGTCCAAGTTGATACGAAACCAGTGGAAATGCTCTTGACAACACAACGTCGCCTCTGCTTTCTTTAAGGAATGGATTATCCACACGCTCATGGAGAAAGCGGCCCTCGGTTGTCTGAAGATTTTCTTCCCACTGACGTTCAATATGAATTAAAGCCCATTGACGCTTGCAAAAATGGAAATGTTGTATGCCGGACAACGAGATAAACTCGTCTTCGGCATATTTTTTTTCGATCATAATTTCTCAATTAATTCAATGCCGTTTGGCAGGTCATCTGAAATTGTTACTTTATAATCCGCAAAAGAACGAGAGGGCATATCATGGGAAAGCCTCTCCACCTTCACTTTGTCGAACAGGACGTGAGACTGGCAGCAGCCAAGTTCGCTGTTATGCTTGAAAACGATAAGCTTTCTTGCAGACATTTTTCCCCTTGCTGCCGAATGATCATGCTCAAACATATTGATCAGGCTGTCCCAGAGAAGTTCAAGATCATCTTCTTTAAACTCGGTCTTTTTAGCCAGATGAGCGGAAATATATCCTTCTGCGCGGTACAGTCCATATGGCACAATCTGTTTTTTGCCCATAGTCTGGCCTTTTTCAGCATCTTTCTCATTGGTGACAGCACAACGAGTAACCGTTACTTCCTGCTGAAAAATCGGGTCAATGCTGCGTGCAAAACTGAACTGTACAGGTCCTCTGACCTGACCACAGTTGATCTCCGTTGTCATTACAGCACCGAATGTCCGAATGTCAAAAAAATTCTGACACATGAATTTTGTCAGTTCGTCTTCTTTTGGTTTTTTGGAGTCTGGGTTTATTCCAAGGTAATCATAGGCCTTCTTGTGCTGACTATTGAGGACGGCACCGGATTTAACATATATATCATATCCTGCGTTTCCACTTTTCACGAGGTCAACATAATCTCTAACCTTCCTCTTGAGACAAACATCGGTGACAATTCCATTACCGGTCTGTGGATCAACCCTGGGCATATTGCCCATATCAGGGTCGCCATTAGGGTTTCCGTTCTCTACATCAAACAGCAGTACAAATTCATATCGATTCTTGATGACTTCGCTCATAATGCCACCTCCTCATTTGATGGAACCTCTTTTTTTGTGAAAAAAGCCTTACGCTGGTGATAGTAACCAAGCATGAACATACCCTGATCTTCGAGATTCAGGTATGCAGGGAACTCATCCACACCTGACAGAATCTGTTCGATCATCTGGTTGGATCTGAAACCCCATTCGGACTTGGCAATGTGGTGTTGTGCAAGTTTTAACAGCACAGGAAACACAACTGCAGGCGTTGACGAAGCGCTGCTGAAGTACTTGCTGTTAATGGTGCTCTTCATCTCTCTGTTTGTATCATTCTGTGCCTTTTCAAGAGCGGCAAACAACCTCCCAAGGCGGTATGGCACATTTGAACTCTCCTCGTTTAAACTCATGGTAATCAAATCCTGATTTAAATTCGATAATCCAGTCCTGCTCAATCTGAGAAGGTATGCTTTGATGAAACCAGCTCTGACAAAATTTATTGAGCCGTCTACTTTCACACGGCTCAGGATTGCACTGTATAATGAGATCGGATAGCCCGTATTGGTCAAGATAGAACGCATAATCAGGCCACCAAGGAGTGGCGAAACTACTTTTTTGTCAGAACTTTGAGGGACTGTCTCATTCAGCAGGCGATATATTGAGATGCATCGTGGACCATAATCATCTCTGATGATCTCCATATCCAGATGGTGGCGAGCCACTTTTTCAATCAAATTCCCAATACTGTCAACATACCAGAAACGGACTGCAAGCCGTGCATTATTAGGAGACAAACCAAGGATGTAAAAATTCGTCTCTGGATCTATTCCAATGTCCTCTTGATTTACTTTCTTGCCGGTTCTGACCTTATTGAGAATTTCCTCTATCTCTTTGATTTTGTTTGTATCCCGCACCCGAGAAGCCTCTATATTTTTTTCTTCTTTCTTCTCTGGTTCTGGAGTATCAAAAAAGAATTTGACAATATCTTCACAGGATTTTTCACTTGTCTCAGCCCAGAAAACAACTGTCGTATCAGCAATCCTGATCCTGTTACTCTGGCTTGAAAGAAGATCATTCAGAGCTGTCGTATATTTAAACATCGCTGATTCACTAACAGGGGAATTAAAACTCTGTTCCTTTCCATATGAACAGAAAGCATCATCATTGAAACTTACAAGAGAAGCCCCTGCAGATTGAGCCCCGACAACACCCTTTATCTTTTGATGTATCTTGGCTACCGGCTCTACTTTCCCGCTTACCAAACATTGGGCAAATATATTGCCAGCTTCATTCTGAGAGTAAGTTTCCCAGGCATTTCTAACCGCACTTATCTCATGCAAAAAATTCCCGTTACACTCAAAAACACAGTTTCCGCCAGCAAGAAGATCATCTTTATACTCTTTGGTCTTTGGATTTTCAAGGAACTCTTCTGGATTCCATCCATCCAGAAAAGCAAGGTATCTACGGACTTCGGGATCGTTCAGACCATCCAATATATTATGATGAAGGGTTTTGAAGGCCTCAAAGCATTCTCTAGAACGCCGATGAACAAGAGTGACTTCGTTATCGTTTTCCTCAAGTATCTTATACTCAGTAGTACAGTTCTTTGAACTCGAACTAAATTTCTTCTCAAATTCACTTTTTTTTAGTTTTTCAACACCGAAAACATACTTCGCATTTTCACAGACAAAATATGGAAATACACCGCTAGAACGGGATTTCTGGATAGGCACATCCATATCTTTGGGTTTCGGCTTCTTGTCATCACTTCTAAGATCAATAATATGCGAAAGAAAGCCATCAGGGGAAATAATAAGGGCAAATGAGACCTTAGCACTGCTATATCCCAGCTTAGGAATATTGGCGTTCTCGTCTCCTTCAAGAATGTCATAATGGCGGCAGAGAGACTGAATTATCATGATACACCTCCATTACACAGGCATTTCTGAACATCTATCACTCCATTAACCATACTGGCACGGAAAAAGACAGCTTTCATCTCGTCAGAAAAATCAATATCATAAAGCATGAATCCAAGATCTTTTTCTCCTTCTTTTTTTCCACAATAATAAGACTCGGGAGTTTCCCCCTCAATCAATTCAAACTGAACAGGAAATTCACGACAGCCAAAATATGGGTGATGGAAACACTGTCCTTTTCTCATTCGCCTAAGTGCAATATTATAATGTTTTTCGACAGTGTCATCAGGCCCTGCAAGTTTTGTCATTTCAAAATGTGCCTCAATAACATAACAGACATCACGCAGAACAAGGGAAGCCCTTTGGACCGTTTCCTCTGTGGAATCCTGATATAGATCGACATCTCCTCCTTTGAATGCATTTTTCACTTTACCCGCAGGTATTTTTCCCGGTCTCTCATTCCTGCGGATATTGTCAAACTTGATTGGGTTCAAAACGTGAATTCTGTCAATTTTCCAGCAAATCGCAGGTTTCCAGTAAATCGCTTCAAGAATTCCTCTCGCTGCTGAGGGAGTTATGACATCATAACTTACGCGTTCAACTTTCATTTCCGGCCGCGTGAAACAGGCATAATCTCCCCATACTTTCAGTTTGATTCCAAATCCTATTCCAATCACCTCCTTAAGCAATCAGCAATAAGTCTTCACCATCATGTTTTCGGTTTAAAAGTCCAGTATCTTCAGAATAATCTTCTAATTTCTCCAGAACAAAAAATCTATCAGCTATCGAAGAGATCGCATTGTTTCTTTCGAGTGCCTTGAACTCTTCGGCATAAATGTTTACTGTGTATCCCTGTAAATTTCGAACATACTTCCCAGGAAATCCAGTCTGCTGGATCTGTTTGATAATGGATCTTACTTTATTATCATACGGAATAATGATATCCCGCGTATTATTCTCAATAAGACTGAATGCATCAGCCACATCCTCAAATGGAAATGCAATATCTCTCAATCTCTCTTCAAAAGAGGGAAGAATTTTCTTTTTATCAAGTCCATCATCCTCATAGAAATAAAGTTTCTCAAAATATCTGTTCACAGCAGGTAGTGAGAGAGGATCATCCCATTCATCAAAGATCATGCTTCCAATCTCAGCAACTCGGCTCTGCCAGTTCTTTGCCTTCCCATAATCTTCAGTAGATCGAAAAACATAAACTTCTCCAGAAGCCAGTTTTCCTTCGCGGTTACATCTTCCAGAAGCCTGACAGACAGAATCAATTCCAGACATTGCTCGATACACGGCAGGAAAATCAATATCAACTCCAGCTTCAATAAGTTGGGTGGAAACGACGCGGCATTCAGCTCCTTCTTTCAGCAGACCTTTGATCTTTTTCAGTTTCATTCTTCTATGAACCGGACACATTCTTGCACTCAGATGATAGCAACTTTCAGACCCGGAGAGTTGTTCATACAATTTTTGTGCATGTTTTCGGGTGTTGACGATACACAAAACCTGATTGTGCGCGTCAAGTCTGGCTGAAAGATCAGAGTCATCCATATCCCCAAGATCTGTCACATGGACTCGCCTGAATGTTTCGTACAGTTCTGGAGGGGACCGCATAATTTCAACAGGCCTGATACTTTCGTCTAGAAGCCCGTTAAGATTCGGCTGAGTTGCCGTACAGATGACGACTGTTGTCCCGTAATTTACTACCAGTTCAGAAAGAGCTGCAAGGCACGGTTTTAAAAAGCCCGTAGGTAGCATCTGAGCTTCATCAAGAATAATCACACTTTTTGCAAGGTTATGCAGCTTTCGACATCGAGAAACCCGATTGGAAAAAAGAGATTCAAAAAACTGGACATTGGTTGTAACGATAATAGGAATATCCCAGTTTTCAGATGAGAGTTTCAATTTTTCCTGTGCAATATCAGCATTTTCAGATTTTTCATTTTTCGGATCATAGTTGCTATGGTGTTCAAGTACATTTTGATTTCCAAAAATCTTGCGGAATACATCTGCATTCTGTTCTATAATGCTTGTATATGGTATAATATAGAGAATTCTGTTCAAGTTGTGTTTTTTCAGATGGTTCAGAGCAAATGCCATTGACGAAAGAGTTTTTCCTCCACCTGTAGGAACAGTTAGAGAAAACATCTGTGGCGGCAATTCCGCCTTCTCTATGCATTGTTCATAGATCTCTCTTCGATATCTGTTGATTGAATTTTCTTCAGCTGTTGAAAGTTTAGTTTTCATGTAATTATCAAATTTTGCAAAAAGCTCATTGAACGACTCATAATGTCCTCTAAGAGAGGACTTATTGGATGAAAGAAATCGTTCTGTATCAAGAAAATCAGCATCAACCAGGCATGAGAAGAGCATACGGGTATAGAAAGAAATTGCAAACCCCATCTTATTGTTGATGGGAATAAGACCGGGACGAACTTTGCTCAGATCTGGAGGTAAAATTTCATTTTTGTATTCAGAATAATCCGGTAAAAAAGATCTAGATGAACGCTCATTGAGCCCACATTCTTTAGTCCCATAATTGAGAAGGCCTCCGTGATGTCCGGTTATGACATATTCCAGCATACGACTCTGAAATATGCCGTAGAGTTTTCTAGCTTCTTGTGCGCCTGCAGTAGAATGATCGACTCTGATCGTGACTCCGTCTAAACGTCTCTGAAATTCAGGAGAATATTTACCAATATCATGCAGTAAACCCGAAGCATATCCAAATTGCTCGGCATTGAATTCTCTAGAAAATCCTGAGGCAATATCTGCTACATTTTCCAGATGATCTTTTAAGATTTGCCAATCAGACTTATCCTTTCTGTCTGTGGAATGAGCGTAATACATAGCATTTCACACTGTGATAATCCTTATAACCTCGATGATGTCCTTCTTTTAATACAGGGCAGTCCGTAGGCTTATCATAAACATTCAGGAGTGGAAAATTAAAATTGTTAGGCAGAGAATGATTTTTTAAGGACTTACATCGGAAGAGATCCAGGATTCCAACCAAGAAAGAAATGGCACTATATTGGAAAAACTTCCAAATTCTTTAAAGACCTTGAAATCTACCTCGTTCCTTTAACTTCCATAATCTTATTTCTGT
>DATMYS010000084.1:0-20517 GCA_035560835.1 Methanosarcina sp. | reverse complement strand
AGATTATATAATTAGGACTTACGCAATTGATGCTCAAAATCAAACACAGGTGGATGTTTAGGGATAGCTTGAAAATAACTTCAAGTTTTCACTTTTGGAATAGCTCTAAAATTCTATTTCCCCAACTATCAAAGACAATCGTAACTTTAAATACGTGAAATTGTATTCTTGTCATTCCTTAGCGAAGTCTTAATAGATCTAGTATCTCGTCAATCCTCAAAGATTTAATGGTGCTCAATAGTTGCAAATGTTTTTTATATAACATTTTGCTGTTTACGCGATACTAGTGGCAGTCCCATACATGGTGTTGAAGGCGCTCATTGCAGTGGCATTTGTGACATGGGAAAAGTCGAATATCTTATACTGGTTATAAAGGGAGGGAGAAGTTCATCTAGAATTGCTTGGTTAAAAGATCCACCCGTGACCCCAGACCATAACGACATAACTTCTATTTTCGAGTAGTCTTCAGGATTTGCTTTTAATGCAGCCACCACATGGTGTAGAGGCCCATCAGGACCATCTATCATAATCACATCTCCAGCCTTAATTTCATTACGACGATCAGCTCCCTCTTGAAGTTTAATTTCTGTTACACCATATGATATAATCATATTGAAAACAGCAGTTTGTGAATCCTTAGAACCCGAATATAAATTTTTTAGCTTCCCTACGTCCACGAGACCGGCTCTTGCCGCAGATACGAGTACCGCCTCCCAACAGTTAATCTTAGCGTCCGGCAGAAGATTAGATTCACTTGGAGTCTCGGGTTTCAGACATTCAGTGAAGGCTTGATGCCCGCCTGCTTCCCACTGATAAAATCCACGATGTGCCTTTAAATCCTTGATAAATAGTTCAACTTTAGTTCTAGGAGCGGATTCGAGTTTCTCAGTTGAGGCTAGTTTGAGATCTTTCTCCACATCTGTAATTGCTGTACGAACATCTACGTAGGTAATTATGGGTTTTTTCAGTTTCTCTTTTAATCCTTCAACAAGCCCTTGTGGAAATTTATTTCCATTATATCTTGATTTCAATTCTTCTATCAACATTTTTGTTTCCGAATAATCACGCTCATCTTGTGGGTTTAGAGATTGTATGGGTGGTTTTGGATCCTCGCCCATTTCTTCAAAAAAATCCACGTTAAGCCATATAATTTTGCGCTGTACTAAAGTATTGTTGCGCATCGCTTGACTCTGAGCTAATCTATTTCTTTTTTCCACAGTCTTAGGCAATTCATCTGTACATTCCATATACTGTAAATTATATATCATCTGCGAAGCCTTTCTTCCCATTACATCTGCTTCTTTCTCCAATCCCAGATCATCATTAATAGCCGCTCCCTTCAACTGCAAGGTAGGTTTTACACCACCCGGTGCCTCCTGAACTGTGTGCCACGCCTCATGTGGTAAATACCTCTCCTGCTCCGGAGCAACATGAATATCTGTTCCCTGCGTATACGCAAGCGCCCTTACTTCCGCAAGCGCCCTTACTTCCGCAGGCTTCGAAGAATTATAATGAACCCTCACATCACTCATATCAATCCCAGACAAGTTTTCCACGCCAGATTTAAAATCATCAGGCATACCTGTACGGTTTTCTTTTTCTTGCTGGATTGGAGGTGTAGAACATGAAAAGTATGTTTCCTGTTCAGACTCGCTTTCGAACTTACCCTGTAAAGGTTCCTCTTCCTCGGGTATTTCCTGACGCTGGATTGTCTCAATCATCTTATCCTGATGTGGTTCTTCTTCCTCTGGTATCTCTTGACGTTGAATAGTTCCTATCATCTTACCCTGTAGAGGTTCTTCCTTTTCTGGTATCTCTTGTCTTTGGACTGGCGGTGCCTGCTTAGCCGTTGAAGGAATCAGCCCAATTTCTGATAAAAGCCTTCCAACTGCCCTATTTCCAATAGTACGCTGTAACTGCATGACATCAGCATAAGTAAGAGATTTTGGATTGATTTTTGCACGCTGGATGATAACCATTGGATTTGAAGTTGGGATTTGCTTTGTGGAAATTATTTGCTTTTGAGAAGTAGTTACTAATTCTGTAGATTGCTGCGTTTGCTGATGTTCTGGCATGATTGGACATCCCTGTGGAAGGCAACTGTACAAAATTTGAAAAAAATTAATAGTATTGTTATAGGCCCCAGTATAAAATACGAATTGTTTCGATTAATATTTTTGAACAGATTGTTATTGAAAATGAAGATGTAAAGTTTAACGAGGAAACGGAAGCATTGAACGGAGTAATCTTTCTGAAACCTGTAAAAAGAGAATAAAATCCTGTGAAAAGAGGACAATTCAGAAAAATAATTTTAAAATGGATCGGAAAATTTTCCAGCACAAAAAAATCTGGCTCTTGTTATCCTTCAATCCGTTATTATCGTACCCGATTTTTCGACTTCAACTAAGAGCTTTACTATTGCTTCCCTTTATAGGACGTAGACAATGATAACAAAATCGTACTGGCCCGAGTGTATAGTAATTGTCAAGTATTTTACAGTCAACTGCCCGGACGATCTCTTCTCCCTTTGCATCCCTGTAGGCAAAGTCTTTCGTCTGCTCAATCATTTTTTGTGTCAATTTTCAAGGATGATATAAATTGATATGCATTGATATGCAGAAATATACAGTCATTTAAGTATATAATCTAATGGATATTTTTTAAAGAAAATAAATATTTGAGTGATATTACGCACTCCAATCCTCCATTATATCCTATCAAAAGGGCGCTCTTTTGCAAATTGGTAAGGAGTGTTCAGTATTCATTTATATGTTGATTATAGACTCTTTTCATGTCGCTATCTCTACGCTACATGTATCTTCTCTTTATTGCAGTATTACTCGGAGCGTTGCTTCCAACCGCCGGATGTCTTCCGGAAAGTGAAGCTGCATCCGCGGACCTGAACGACACCACGATGTCGGGAAATCTGACATACTATACAGAACAACTACCGCCCTATAACTATATGGAAAACGGTACGCTAAAAGGAATCTCCGTTGATCTTCTTGAAGCTGTCACCGAGAAGATGGGGAAAAAGGTGGCCAGGGAAGAGATAAACCTGGTTCCCTGGACTGAGGGATACCAGACTGTTCTCACCCAGAATAATACCGTACTCTTCACTACCGTGAAAGTTCCTGAACGTGAGCAGTCTTTCAAATGGGTAGGGCCCATCTATACATATACCAATGTCCTCTTCGCCCGGCCGGATCAGGGAATCACAATAGAGAGACCTGAAGATCTGAAGGGATACAGGATCGGGGTAATCGTTGACGATATCGCGGTCCAGCAGTTGCTCAATGCCGGCGTGAATAAAAGTCAGCTTATGCAGGAGACAAATGCATCCGTTCTTGTCGAAAAACTCAATAACGGCGAGATTGACCTGTGGGCTTACCCGGAGGCTACGGGCCGGTACATCACCGAACAGGTAACCGGAAACTCTTACTCGTTCAGAGTTGCCTATACATTACCGGACCGGGAGGGCTACTATGTATTCAACAAGAATACTTCGGATTCAACTATTGTGTCTTTCCAGCAGGCAGTCGATGCCGTTAAACAGGAGAAAGACGCCGCAGGCATCAGCACATACGAGCGGATCCTTGGTCGATACATTCCATCAATTGGCCTTGCTCAGCTTAATTACCTGACCGAAGAGTGGGCTCCTTTCAATTACCAGAAAGATGGAAATGTCACCGGAATCTCTGTCGAGATACTCGAGGCGGTCTTCAAAAACATCGGCGTGAACCGCTCACGTGCAGATGTTCGCATTGTCCCCCTGGAAGAAGGTTTCCAGATCGCGCAGAACAACACCAGTACCGTGTTTTTCTCCATAGTTCGCACACCCGAACGTGATCCCCTCTACAAGTGGGCAGGACCTTTTACCAAGGCCAGTTTCGTTCTCTATGCACCGATAAGCAGTAACATTACAATATCCTCTCCAGAGGATTTCAAGCAGTATCGGATCGGCGTGGTACAGGGCTCCATAGAAAATGACCTCCTCACCAGCCAGGGCATGAATATATCGCAGATCATCAACGGCAAAACCCCAGAAGACATCCTCCGGATGCTGGAAGAGGGCCAGATTGACCTGTGGGCAACCGGGGATCTCGCCGGACGGCATCAGATACTACAGACCGCAGCTGACCCCAATGCCTATGAGATCGTATATACTCTGAGCGAGAATGACTTTTATTATATCTTCAGCAAGGATGTCCCGGATACACTGGTTAGTGCTTTCCAGCAGGCACTCGATAATGTGCGAAACCAGAAGGACGCACAGGGAGTCAGTGATTATGAACGGATCATCTATCGGAATTTAGGGGTCGGATGCGCCCGGCAGACATTTACTGATGACACGGCAGTGAAACTCGTAAATACAACCGCTGCAGCAGTAGAGAAGAATGCCTCTGATACATTCCAGCGAATCAATGCAGGCGAAGCGCCATATCGAGACGCAAAGGATCCGGCCCTTTATACTTTCGTGTACGATGAGAATATGACCATCGTTGCTCATGCAGACAACATTCAGCTTGTCGGCAAGAATTTCAAGGGCAAGACAGATGTTACCGGTAAACCATTCCGTGATGAGATTTTAGAAGGAGCACTAAAGAACGGGACAGGCTGGGTGGATTATGTCTACATGCATCCAGTCCAGACGAATCTGTACTATAAGACCACCTACTATCGGTTAACCAATGGAAGTGATGGGAACTCCTACATTGTGTGCAGTGGCAATTACAAGCGCTGTGAAAACCAGTCAGAAGCGACGCCGACTAATAACTCCACTGCATCTCCAGAAAAGCTCGTAGCATTTGTCGAGAAAGCCTTTGAATATGCACATGTACACGGACAGGAAGCTGCCCTTCGTGAGTTCAACAACCAGACCGGCAAATTCGTTAACGGCGAACTCTATATCTTCGCATACGATACAAACGGCACCACACTGGCTCTACCCTTCCAGCCCGAGCTTATCGGGACTAACCGGTGGAACATTACTGATGCAAACGGCAACCTATATATCCAGAACCTGATCGACACCGCGCAATCAGGTGGAGGTTTTGTACGGTATCTCTATGCAGACCCTGCTGAGAACTTCACCGTTAAACAAAAACTCAGCTACGTGATGAAGGTAGACGATAACTGGATCATAGGGGCCGGAATTTACAATTCATCTGAGAATTCGTCGATCGTAACGGTGGGGACAGATCCCCAGATTAGAGAGAGACTGAAATCTTTCGTAGGGGAGGCTCTCGCCTATGCCAATGAAAGTGGAAAGGATACCGCTATCGCAGAGTTCAATAATCAGAACGGGACGTTTATTCGCGATGGTCTCTACATCTATGCCTTCGATTATAACGGAACGACTCTGGCACTACCCTATCAGCCTGAGCTAATCGGAACAGATCTTTCCGGACTCAAGGACCCCTACGGGGTAAATTACACCATGGTAGAGATCTTCCTGGCGCAGCAGGGAGGGAACTTCCTATTCTACCACTACTACAACCCAGCCCACAATATGACCCTTGAACCAAAAATGAGCTACGTCCAGAAAGTCAACAATACCTGGTGGCTCGGGGCTGGAACTTACATAGAGGATCTGAACCAGACCACCAACCTAGCTAACCAATAAAGCCATCTGAAGCATAAAAGAAACAGAAGGAGGTGACGCGAGAGGAGACCTCATCCAAATAGCCAATGGAATCTTCTTGCATCATAATACCCCGGGACTTCGGTTGTCCGGGGAATTTATTTTTAACTTATTCCCCCGCAATTAGTGAATTGTTTACCCCATAATTAGTCTGCTTGAGCGCAACCGTTGACCCGCAACCGTTGCGCCGGTTGATCAAAACCGTTGCGCCGGTTGATCACGCCGATGGGGTTTGGGGATAAGGTTTTTAAACTCAAATTCCCACTCATCACAGCCCTTCCACACACTCTTCTTCGTTTCCCTTTCCGGTATATGCTGTCGGTTCTGCCTGTACCGGTGCGGTGAAAGTATCTGTAGCTTCTAGAATCGCATTGGTAATTCTGTCCAGCAATTCCATAGCCCCCTTATACCCTACAGTAAGAATGCGCTGTGCACCAACTCTGTCATGTATTGGCAGGCCGACCCTTACAAGGGGGATATCCCGAGCTTTTGCAATGTATTTCCCGCTGGAATTTCCAATCAGGATTTCAGGACTGCATTCCCTGACTGCATCGTTAAGAGTGTCAAAATCGATTCCATCCAGAACCACAGATTCGAGTTCCGGGTTTATTTTTTCAATTATTTGCCTGATCCTCGTTCCAAAATCCCGGCTTTTACTCCCTGTGGCTATCAGTACTGGGTTCATTCCGAGTTCCAGCATGAAAGTTGTGAGGCTAAATACAAGATCAGGATCTCCATAAACCGCGGCTTTTACCCCATACAGGTACTTGTGCACATCAACCATAGCATCGAGGAGCCTGCCCCTTTCTTTTAGATATTTCACAGGAATCGGACAGCCGAGAATTTTGACCAGCTCAGTAAAGAAACTGTCAGTATTTGAAAGTCCAACTGGAATTGGAACACTATATCCGGGCACATCGTGTGATTCTTCCAGATATTTAACTGCTAAGTTCTTACTAACTATACCCAGCCCCAGGCTTGCCTGACTGTTTGGCATGTCAGCAATTTCGGAAAGTGAGGTGCCGCCCTGCGCAATTTTCGGGAGAGATTCTCTCAGCGGAGCATCGAAGGTTTCGGAAATATCAGGCAGGAAAATATAATCTCCAGCCATAAGCTCAAAGATCTCTTTAAGTTCGCGTACATCAGCAGGGGAAAGGCTTTCAACAGGGATGACGTTAAGTTTTTCATTCTGGACTTTTACGGCGCTCTCCTCTTCAGGCTTTTCCGCAAATTTCCTGACAACTGCGTCCAGGGCTTTTATATATCCGCTTACGTGGCTTTCCCCGTAGCTAGGAGTGGAAACAGGAATAATTATAATATCTTTCTCAGGGTTGTCTCCGATTCCTTCCTCTTCTTTGAATTCCCGGATAATCGCAGGCACATCATCCCCAATTGTTTCGGCAAGACAGGTCGTAGCAACTCCGATTACTTTCGGGCTGTACCTGTTAATTACATTTCTCAATCCTTTTTTCAGGTTTTCCCTGCCTCCGTATACTGCTCCTTTTTCACTGAGTGAGCTTGATGCGATGTCTACAGGTTCCCTGAAATGATGGGCAAGCTGCAAACGCATGTAGGTGCTGCAGCCCTGAGAACCGTGATAGAGAACCATAGTATTCTCAATTCCTTTGAAAGCAAGAGCACTTCCCATGGGCTGGCACATAACACAGGGGTTCACAGTTGCATAGCTTCTTTTCGTCATCTCAATGCCTCCTCATACCTGACTCTCAACTGCAGACTCGGATTTCTGGTGTAAAAATTCAGGTTTCAGGAGCATGCCTTTACACTCATTTGCGTAATTTTCTCCGGAAATCCTTTCTTCTACTGCCGCTTTCTCCATTCTGCCCGATTTCTTCTCTGATTCCACTGCTTCGGGTATCAGGGTCCGCTGCCTGACAGCCTCCCAGACAGGGCTACTGACGGAAGCATCCACTTCCCGCGCAAAGTTTACAAAGCCGTCAAAGCCTTCGAACTCCACCACCCTGTCGTGGTTGAAGTCACAGAAAGCAATGCCAAGCTTGTATGCAATGAATCTCTCCTTTACGCCTGCGACCATCAGATCAGCTTTCTGTTTCACGAGCAATTCGGCAAGTTCAAGGGGGTTCGCATCGTCAACAATGACCGTCCCGTCCCTTACAGAGTAACTGATCTGCTCGTAATCTTCTTTTTTCCCGGTCTGGGTTCCGATAATAACAACTTCCATGCCAAGTTCGGCAAAGCCTTTGATAAGCGTGAGAGCTTTTGCAGGTCCTCCCATGTAGATGGCGGCCTTCTTTCCTTTGACCCTCTCTCGAACCCGAGAAATTTCAGGCATTATACGGCTTATTTCAGTTTCCAGAATTTGTTCTGCCTGTTTTTTCATCTTCTCGGAGCCAAAGTAATCCGCAGTTTTCCGCAGGGCCAGGGAGATATCTTCAATTCCAAAGAAACTTGCATTTAAATACGGGATTCCATATTCTTTCTGCATCCACTTTGCAAGATAGGTCATGGATCCGCTGCACTGGACGAGGTTAAGTTCAGCTTCTGCTGCTCTTGATATGGTTTTTGCGGTAGAGTCCCCTGTCATTGAGACTATGACCTCGATTCCCATCTGCTCAAAGAGAGGCTTTACGAGCCAGACATCTCCGGCCACGTTGAAATCCCCTAAAATGTTAATCTTCGGTTTTATGGTTTCAGAGGGTCTGGGGGCTTTTTTCGCAGTTGGATCTTCCGGAGGTTTCTTAATCAGCTTTTTTAAGGCGTCACAAGCAGCCTTGTATCCATCGGACTTGTTGCCTTTGAAACCTTCGGATTTTACAGGGATTACAGGAATGTTGTACTTCTGGCTTGCGGTTTTGCATACGGACTCAAGGTCATCCCCTATAATTCCGACTATGCATGTGGAATAAACAAAAATAACAGGAGGGTGATAGAGCCCGACCAGTTCGTCGATTGCGTTTGAGAGTTTTTTCTCTCCTCCGAAGACTATATCGAGCTCTTTCATATCCGTGCTGAAGCTGGTGCGGTTCGTTTCGACACCGCTGGATTTTGCACCTCTTATATCCCAGGTATAGCCTGCGCAGCCGATTGGGCCGTGGACAAGGTGAACAGCATCAGTTACAGGGTTTAAGACAACCCTGGCTCCCGAATAAACGCAGGCTCGTTGGCTGATAGATCCAGCAAGAGAGTTATTATCGCAGGCAAGGGGAATTCCCTGCCCCGTTTCCTGTTTTCTGGCAATATATGGCTTACGTTCTTCGAGAGTATCCACTATTCCAATTTTCTCTTTCATTTCCTTCACTCCCCTCTGCTATGGTTTTCAGGTTTGCAGCGGCAGTTTTCCAGTTATCCGATTAATCTTTTGAAAAGGGCTTTACTCAATGGTCTCAAGCAGCCAGTCCGGAGCATCCCTGTCTTTCCTGTCAAGGAGGGTATTTCCTATACGCTCTACCAGTCTTGCAGCCCCTGCATATCCCATGATCGGGAAGTAATGCAGATTTGCCCTGTCCATAATCGGGAAACCTACTCTTACCAGGGGCACATCCTCTGCCCTTGCTATGAATTTCCCGTAGGTATTGCCGATAAGGAGATCTACGGGATTTCTCTTGATTATCTGGTGAAGGGTAAACAGGTCTCCTCCGGAAATTACATCAGCCTCAGGGTACTCCGAGCCTATGAGTCCTTCTACCTCTTTTTCAAACTCAGAATTCTGGGTTCCTGTAAGTACTACGGCAGGTTCCATGCCCATTTCCATCACAAGACTGGTCAGGCCTGAAAGGATATCAGGATCCCCGTAAATAGCTACCCTTTTCCCGTGGTAGTGTGGGTGAGCGTCAGTCATCATATCTACAAGCCTTCCCCTTTCATCTTCAAGTTCGGGAGGAATTGCCACATTGGCAAGTTTTGCCGCGTTCATTATGAAACGGTCGGTATTCCTGATACCTATGGGAGTAGGCCCTATTTTTGCCGGGACTTTGTAGCGGTTTTCGAGGATCTTTGCGGCCGAGCCTCCTGCCATCCTACAGAGAGCGATTGTCCCAAGGGAGTTTGCGGAATCCTCTATGTCTCCTATCGGAGTTCCGCCTTTTGGGTACATCCCGGGTTCGCCGGTAAGGGGAGCATCAAAGACATCAGTCGTATCGGGAAAGACAATGCTGGAGATTCCCATTATTGAGAGTATGCGTTTCATTTCCCGTATGTCCCCAGGTTCCACAAAACCGGGGATGAGATTTAGTTTCCCGTTTGGTTTGCTCTTTTTGGCAAAGGTAGTTACAAAGGCCTTTACCATGTTGTCATAGCCAGTAATATGGGTGCCCACGTAACTAGGGGTAGAAGCTGCACAGACCTTAATAGAAGGGTCTATGAGTTCTTCAGCCCTTATATCTTCTAAGATGACCCCGACATCGTCACCTATTGTTTCGGCTACGCAGGTGGTATGGATTGCGATTACTTCGGGTTTGTAGATTTCAGTCAGGTTTCCAAGGGCTTCCTTAAGGTTTGCAGCACCTCCGAAGACGGCAGTTCCTTCTGAAAAACTGCTGGTAGTTGCCAGTGCAGCTTCCCGGTAGTGTCTGCTTAAGCACATACGCAGGTAGGAGAGGCAACCCTGGGACCCGTGACTGTGCGGCATGCAGTTATGTACGCCAAGAGCTGCATAGACTGCGCCTATTGGCTGGCAGATTTTTGCAGGGTTGATGGTCACTGCTTCTCTGGTTACTTCTTCGCATGGGGTATAGTCAAGCATTTTTATCACCTTTTACTTTTTTGTCTCTCAGTTTACTCCTGCAGCTTTCCATGGCGGGTGTATAAACCTCCAGGTTGGGCTGTGCAAAGCCATATCAATGTCCCGTGCGAAGTTCAAAACTCCGGAAAAGCCTGTATACCTTCCGCTGTAATCATACGAATGGATCTGTCTTGACGGGACTCCAAGTTTCTGAGCCCAGTACTTATCTTTGATCCCGGAGCAGAAGATATCGGGTTTAAGGGTCTTTACAAGGACCTCAGTCTCGTGATGGTTAAGATCATCGATAACAATGGTCCCATCTTTCATTTCAGGGAAAAGCCCTTCATAGTCCATAAGCCCGATTTTCTTTTTCAGCTCTTCAATTCTTTCCGGGCTGACTGCAGGTTTGATGCTTTCGTCCCTTTCATAATGCACATCTTCGAGAATTGAGCCAAGAGCATTCCCCTTGATCTGAGGGATAACCTGCCTGCCTTCGTAGTCGTCTCTGTGGGCAAACTGATAACCTGCAACAATCACTTTCATGCCGAGTTCTTCGAAGAGGTTCTCATAGTGATGACTCCTGGAGCCTCCGGAATAGATAAAGGCGGTTTTTCCCTGGAGTTTCTTTCTGTACTTTTCGATTTCGTCCTCATACTTTGCTTTTTCTTCTGCAATGGTTTCTTCAGTTTTTCTGGTAATTTCCGGATCGTCAAAGTACTCTGCCATTTTTCGAAGAGATTTTTCGGTACCTTTCGTGCCTATGTAGTTGACCTTCAACCAGGGAAGTCCGTATTTTTCTTCCATCATGCGGTTCGTGTAGTTGATAGAACGATGGCACAGCAAAATACTGAGCTTTGCCCTGTGAGCCTGTGCAATTTTATGGAATGAACCATCTCCGGTGAAAGTAGAGACAATTCTGTACCCTATTTTTTCAAGAATTGGCTTTATTTCCCAGAAGTCTCCTCCTATATTGTACTCTCCGAAGACGTTGATGTCAAAGGGCGTTGGATTTTCAAGTTCCTCAGTTCCGATCAGGTTTTCCATCAGGACATTGCTTGCAATGTGGTGCCCTGCTGACTGGCTAACTCCTTTATACCCTTCACATCTGGAAGGAACAACCTTGATTCCATACTGTTTTTCAGCTTCCCTTCCAACGGCTTCGATATCGTCTCCAATAAGCCCTACAGGGCAGGTTGCAGAGATGCTTATTGCTTCAGGTTTGAAGATTTTTACAACCTCGTCAATGGCTTTCTTTAATTTTTTCTCACCGCCAAAAACGATGTCAGTTTCCTTCATGTCCGTACATACACAGTAGTTGCTGAAGTTGTCCTCGCCTTCCTCTGCTTTTGCAAGGTTTCGCCTGGTTCCCCAGGTAAAGTATGCACAGCCTATAGGACCGTGGACGATGTGTACCATGTCCTTGATCGGCCCGAAGACTACACCTTTCGAACCCGCAAAGGCACATCCGCGGTTTGTAAGGATGCCTGGAATTACCTTTTCATCGGCGTCTATATGCTGTTCGGTAGAGCAGTCCCTAACAACTATGTGTTTTCTTCTGTTCCTCGCAGCCTTTTCCGGGAGCACTTTTAACATTTCATCGACAAGATTTTGTTTGTCTTCAATTCCCGAATCTATTTCTGCTCCCATTACATCAACTCCTTATCTACGGTCGCATCTCCGCGTTCTCCAGTACGGATGCGGATTGCTTCAGTAACATTTGACACGAAGATCTTTCCGTCTCCTGCATTTCCGGTCTGGTTAACCTCGATAATTTTCTGGACCACTTCGTTTACGTTTTCGTCATCCACAACGATGGTAAACATGCGTTTTGGAATGAAGCGAATACAGGTCTCAGCTTCCTTTTCCGGATCTGGCAGAGGTGGATTAAATTCAAAGCAGAGTCCTCTTTGTTTTCCGCGGCCCATAACCCTTCTTACGGTAAACGAAGGAAAGCCGCATTCAAGCAGGACATCTTTAGTTTTCTGGACTTTATTCATCCTGATTATCGCAGTAATCTCTTTCATGGGATTTTCCTCCGAAAATCCGGCTTTAAAGTCCTGGTTTTCCAGTCCTTATGGTATAGGCTTCTTCCACAG
This sequence comes from Methanosarcina sp., assembly GCA_035560835.1. Lineage (GTDB taxonomy): Archaea > Halobacteriota > Methanosarcinia > Methanosarcinales > Methanosarcinaceae > Methanosarcina. Next base: position 8,078 of record DATMYS010000084.1, on the reverse strand, counting down.
GGGTTACGAAGATCCTGCCGTCTCCGTATTTTCCGGTTCTTGCGGACTTCATTATTGTTTCTATAGCCCTGTCTTTATATTCATCTTCTACCACAAGCATGAGCATGGTCTTCTGCAATTCGTCGTAGGTGATGTCCGCTATATGAATCCCTTTCTGTTTTCCTCTTCCGAAGACTTCCATTTTTGTAAGAGAAATGCAGCCCTCTTTTTCAAGACTCTCGACAACTTTAGTTTCCATGCCTGGCCTGATAATCGCACGTATCATCTGCATAGTTTTCAGCTCCTCGCATCTCAACAATTATAGTTCTACAATTCCGAATTCCACCATCATGGCTTCCAGTTCTTCCATTGGAAGCGGAGTCGGGACGACAAGTTTGGTGTTGTTCTGGACATTGTTGGCAAGAGTCAGGTACTCTTTTGCCTGGTTGGACTCGGGGTCGAAGTCAATTACAGTTTTTCTGTTGATTTCTGCCCTCTGGACAATGTTATCTCTGGGTACGAAGTGAATTAACTGGCTTCCAAGTTTCTTTGCGAAAGCTTCGAGGAGTTCACGCTCTCCATCCACATTTCTGCTATTACAGATGATGCCTCCCAGACGGGCTCCGCCTTTGGCAAACTTAGCAAGTCCTTTACAGATGTTATTTGCAGCATAGATAGCCATCAATTCCCCACTGGCAACTATGTAAATCTCTTTGGCTTTTCCTTCGCGAATGGGCATTGCAAATCCGCCGCATACGACGTCACCAAGTACGTCGTAGAATACATAGTCAAGGTCCTCGGTATATGCTCCCAGGTTTTCGAGCAGCCCGATTGAAGTGATAATTCCTCTGCCTGCACATCCTACACCTGGTTCAGGCCCTCCGGATTCCACACATTTTATGTTGCCAAAGCCTGGCTGCACGACAGTCTCAAGATCAACGCCTTCATCTCCTTCGCTTCTCAGAGTATCAAGTACTGTCTTCTGGTTCAGGCCGCCAAGCAACATTCTGGTAGAGTCTGCTTTCGGGTCACATCCTACAAGCAAAATTTTGTTGCCCATGGTCGAAAGGGCCGCGGTCAGATTCTGCGTGGTAGTGGATTTTCCAATGCCACCTTTTCCATAGATTGCTATCTGTCTCATCTTTTTACCTTGATTCTTGTTCGCTCTCTATCGGCATTAGGAAGCCGGTAACCGTTGTACTATCCAATAGTATTTATAATTTTCTGATCATTGAAAAGTCTGCCATCATTAACTGCCTTTATCTTGCGAGCTTAGGGAAAGGATTAATAAACAATTCCCTGTAAATTTCAAAGCTAAAATGAATAACAGGAAGACCTTTTCATGATCCCCGAAGCCTCTTATGATGTAATCGTTGTTGGCGCAGGTCCTGCAGGTTCTACAGCTGCCCTACATGCCGCAGAAAACGGCGCCTCGGTTCTTCTCCTTGATAAAAAAAAAGAGATCGGAAACCCGATTCAGTGTGCCGGCTTTATTCCCGATGCTTCTGAAGTCCAGGCCCTGCTCCGTGATGCTAGTCTTCCGGATACGCTGAAAAACTACCCTGATTCCTGTGTGCTGCAGCGAATTGATACTCAGCGCATTGTCACTCCAAACTGCAATATAAAAGAGTTCGCTGTCAGGGGGGCAGTCCTTGACCGTCGCAGGTATGACCAGTTCCTTGCCGAGCAGGCAGCAAGAGCAGGAGCTGAACTAATGATCAAAACCCGCGTAACGAAAATTGAGGGAACGACTGTTGAAACTTCAGGAGTTTTTGGGAAATACAGAATTAAAGCAAAAGCGATTATCGGAGCTGACGGCCCTAATTCCCTAGTAGCAAAATCAAAAGAGCTTGCCCTTAAGCACAAATCAAGGGAAACCTCGGTTGCTCTCGAATACCAGATAAGGAATGTGGATATTGATCCCTCTTCCCTGGAGATGTATTTTGGAAAGAATTTTGTGCCCGGCGGCTATGCCTGGATTTTTCCCGAAGGTCAGAACCGGGCAAATGTAGGAATCGGAATCCGAAGCGGTATGGCTGAAAAAGGAATCTCCGCAAAAGAGTACCTGCACCGCTTTATGCGGGACCATCCACTTGCAGGACCAAAACTGAAAAACGGCACAATCATGAACGTGATTGCAGGCATTATTCCTGTAAATGGCGCTCCTGAAAAAACCGCAACTGAAAACACACTGATTGTAGGGGACGCAGCCGGCCATATTTTTGCAACAAATGGAGGTGGAATTCCTCCTGCAATGATTGCAGGAAAAGTAGCAGGAGAAACTGCAGCCGAATTTGCAGTCGGGAAATGCAGGCTTGAAGAATACGACCACCGCTGGCGAGCCCAATTCGGACAGGCGCTTGAGACATCAGTGCAGGCAAGGCGGTTAATGGATGAGATTATGAAATCCGATACTCTCATGAATACAGCTTTCAAACTTATTTCCCCTGAGCAGATGAAAGTCATGCAATGCGGGAAACTCCCAGGCCCCGTAAAACTTGGACTCCAGGCACTGAATCGAGGAAAGAGATAACTGGTATGGAAAAAAGGGAAGAAATAACTATATGTAAATGTTTAAAACTCTTTTTTCTATCCCCCTAATAATCTGGCGCAGTTACACGTTTTATCGAAAACGGTATAGCGGCGTGATCAACCGGCGCAACGGTTGTGGCACAACCCTTTTCAAAAAACTGCTTGCCTGCAAGCCTTTTCAAAAAAAGGTTGACCGAAAACCCTTGGCAACGTTAGGGTTTGATGAGAACCTTATCCCCAAACCCTATCCGGCGTGATAAACCGGCGCAACGGTTGATCGAAAATAACGTATTTGGGCCTCTTCCTTCACGCTTCTTTCTTTTCCGTAATTGTTTCTCCTCCTCCCTCTCCGGCTTTTGCTTTGGATGCCCTCATCTTTCTTAATTCGGTTTCTGCATCTTCTTTATTGTATTTTGCTTCCGGGTAGACAGGCCGGATCTCAAGGGCTTTATCAAAAGAGGCAATAGCTTCTTCGTACCTTCTGAGGATTACGTATTCAAGCCCTCTGAGGTTCCAGACTCCTGCAAAATCAGGTTTCAGCTTTAGAACCTTATCGAAATATTCAATCTTTTTCTCGGGATCGGTTTCGCTAGTTGCAAGCCCATACCACTCCTCTGCGGTCTTGCCCTCAATTTTCTTTTTGAATAAATTATCTAGAAATCCCAATAGTATCACTCCCATTTAGAAGATTGGTCTGGCAGGTAGAAATAGATGATTCTTCTTGGAGTAATAAGAAGAAAATGAAATGGAAATCTGGAACAAAAATAGTATAGCATAAATAATATAAGGATGTCAAATTAAAATATAAAAGGAGTCAGGCATCGGAAATAGTATTGAGAATGCAGAATATTTAAAAATTAAGGGCATTTAAAAAAGAAAAAATTTAGGAGCTTACTGTGAAAGCATCTGTGTTTCATTAAGTAAGCTTCTAAAGTCGGATGTAATCATCATTTTGGTAATGTTTCCTGAGGTAGTTACATTGTAGGTTACTCCGCGCTCGGTGGAGTTTGCCTGCAGAGCCTTAATCTTTACAGTGAAGTTGGATTCGGGATTAAGGTAAAGGGACGTCTGCCTGTAACTGCCGTCATCCAGTTTCCTAAGCTCCATGTAGAGCTGATCGGCCGGAATAGTGGAATTATTTGTCTTTGTGGCCAATTCCTGGTAGAGGCTTCCTTCAGGGTCCGCCTGGCTCAAGAGGTTATTATATTCGGTTGAGGCAGTTGCATTTCCTTCCAGCACGTCAATTACATCTTGCACGCTCTGGCGAGAACCAAGGATCACAGGGCTTCCGACTACATTCCAAATGTCATAGGTATTGTTTGTCCTTGCAAGGAGGCTGTAGTTATCGTACTGGACTGCTCCCCAGGGCATTAAGATTTTCTGTTCCGGAATCTGATGGAGTTCGAACCCGTTACTATCAGCATAACGTGCCCCATAACGTTTGGTTACGTCTGCCCCATATAGAGAGTACATCGTTGTTTTATTCCCAAAAACCTGTTCAAATGGAGTTCCTGTCGTTCTTTGCAGGTCTACATATGAAGCACTTACTACCCCGTTAGGAGACATGTTTAACCCGTCGGCAATAGAGTTGAATTCATGGTGGACCTGCCTGCCAGGAATTTGAGAAAAAGCGATAGTACTATTTTCCTCCACATTCCCAGAAGAGGAAGCATTATCACTCTTATCTTTATTTGAGTTACTTGAAAAGAAAATCGCACCGGCTGACAGAACCATTGTTAATGCCAAAAAAATAGCCAGATACCTCTGGTTTTTTGTTGATGGGTCCTTTTGTTTCATCAGTGAAACCTCATAAATATAAAGTTAATTTTTCTGACAGTAGAAATCATGTACTTGATATCTAAATATATCGGCTTAAACATTTGACAGTAGAAATCATGCAATTGATATCTAAACATATCGGCTTAAACTTACTGGGTTGAGATTTATTGAGATAAGAAGTTTTCCTAATAATATTTATCTCATAAAACTGGATACTGAATCTCAGACCGAGAATTGGGTTTAAATTGGAGTTGCGTGAATGGATATACCGTCTTTTTCACTCAAGGGTGAGGATTTTAAGCATATTTGTGCCTCCGGGTTTTCCTGAAGACGGGCCCTGAGTGAAAACAACGATGTCTCCGCTTTTTATAAATCCCAGTTCTTTGGCTTTTTCAGTAGTCTCTTTTTCCCAGCTTTCAATTTTTTCTTTTACAACAACAGGATAAACACCATAGGATAAAGAGAGGAAGCTGCAAGTTCTCGCGACACGGCTGAAAGCAAGGATCCAGGTTTCAGGCTTGAAGCGTGAAATCCTGCGGGGGGTTGCTCCGCTTCTCGTGGGGGTCAGTACGGCTGCAACCGGCAATTTTTGCAGGGCTTCGTGAACCTGGAGGGTTATTACCTCGTCCACTGACATCTCTCTTGCCATTATGCCCTTGATAATAGTATCAAGACCCCATTTTGTCCTGGAACGCCAGTCTTCTGTGGTTTTTGCAATTTTTGCCATCATTTCAACAGCTTCCACAGGATAATTGCCAACAGCCGTTTCTTCCGAAAGCATGACAGCATCCGTGCCATCAAGGATTGCGTTGGCAACATCGGTTGCCTCTGCGCGGGTAGGCCTTATATTGTCAGTCATTGAAGCCAGCATTTGAGTGGCTGTAATTACCGGAATTCCAAGGAGTTTTGCACTCTGGATAAGTTCTTTCTGGACTGAAGGAACTTCCTGGATAGGAATCTCAACCCCGAGGTCTCCTCTGGCGACCATAAGGGCGTCGGTTTCTTTTAGAATTTCCTGGATATTCTCTACAGCCTGTCTACGTTCGATTTTAGCAACAATATATACGGATTTTCCTCTGTCTGAAGCAAAACTCCGGACCTTATGAATATCTTCGGCACTTTCTATGAAAGAAATGCTAAAAGTATCAATTTCCTCACTCAGGCCAAACTCAATAATTTCAAGATCCTTTCCCGTTATAGGGTCGAGGAAAATCTTTGCCCCTGGCAGATTCAGCCCTTTGTGAGAATAGAGCTGCCCCCCGATGAGAACCTCACAAAGTACATCTTTTCCCGAGATTTCCAGGCAGCGAAGCTGGATAAAACCGTCACTCAAATAAATAAGGCTCCCTGGAACCACACTTTCCAGAAGCTGTTTGTAGCTTACAGGAATGCGGTTCTCATCTCCGGTAATCTCGTCAACCGTAAGGGTCACAGAGTTTCCTTTCTGGAGCATGATCGGTTCTTTCTCCAGTTTGCCTATACGGATCTTCGGGCCTGGCAGGTCGGCAAGAATCGCAACTGTCCTGTCAAGCTCCTCTGCAACCTTGCGGACTCTCCGGATTACTTCACTATGGCTTTCGAAGCTCCCGTGGGAAAAGTTGATCCTTGCCACATTCATACCAGCAAGCACAAGTTTCCTGATCACTTCCTCGGAAGAGGAAGCCGGGCCTATGGTGCAGACAATCTTTGTTTTATGGTCCGGAATTTGCATATTTACACTGCCTTTAATGCCCAACCTTTTATCAATGTCGCCTTTATAATTCGTATTGGATTTCTGCAGGCTTTACATTCTGTGTTATTTACCCTTATAAATCTTAAGGGCATCTTCGACGCTTGCGTCTTCAACCGTTAGTGCATAGACAGCGTTGCACATGCGGACAGCCTCATCAAGAGGCTTCTGGTGAATATTTCTTCCGGTTGCATTTCCCTGCGCTCCGGAAATATGAATCTGGTCATAAAGCTTTTTCAGGAAGGCTGCAGCTTCGTCGCTCGTACCGCCTGCGCAAACTACTCTTGTACGCCCCGCGGCTCTGATAGCTTCCTTAAAGATCTCGGCAGACTTTGCCCCTTCCTTTTTCGGGTAATTAACCTTTACAAAGTCCGTACCAAGGCAAGCTCCGACTCCTGTTGCTCCTGCAATCAAATGCGGGTCCTTTTCATCTTTTACAGCTTCACCGCGTGGGTAGATCCAGAGCACGGACAACATGCCATGCTGGTGAGCATCATAAATTACTTGAGCAGCCTGAACAAGCATTTCAGCTTCGAATTCACTGCCAAGATAGATTGTATATCCTACGCCAAGAATCTTAAGTCCGCTGTTTTCCTTAAACTCAACGACCTGGTCAACGTCATACCAGAGGTTGCTAAAAGGATCAGCCTGCGCGGTCTCAACAATATTGGTTTTGGAGTTTACCTTCACAAGATATGGTACATCTCTGTAGTCCATGCCGTAGCGAGCGATAAGGCCAAGCTGGCTTGCAAAAACTCCGATTTTTGCCTGGGATGCTATCCTGAAAAGGTGTTCGGGATCAGCATCATCCTCAGGGACTCCTTCTCCGTAGAAATCATCATTCAGATGCTCTACCTTCTGGTCGCCTGCAAAAAGCATTAGCCTGCCGGTTCCCCGGGTCATTTCCATATAATTATCCACATATGTTTCCCGCATTGCTTTCGGAACATCAAGGGGCACTATTACGTCCTCTTTATTAATTGAAACCATGTATATAAACCTCAGTTTTATTGAATCATAATTAGTTGGATGGTAGTAATACTGTTAAAGTGTATTTATTTATTATCTATAATTCTTCTTACTACCTTATCCTTCTCAGGAAATTTATAATTTTTCCGTTCAGTATTGGCAGGTCTGTTTAGGAATCGAACTTGTTACTACTTTCCTAAAACTTCGGACTCCCCAGGTATGAGTTATAAAAACGAATGACTATAAACAGTCGCTCTGAAAATTAAAAAATTTAATTGAGAGGTAGGTTCAATAAGACAAATTCTAAAGCGAGTTCAGATTATATAACAAAAAGAAGTATAAAAGTAGAACCAAAAGCAAGATAAGATAAGATAAGTTCTAAAATTTTCAATTTCAAAGGGCAAAAAACAAAAATAGCCAGAAAATAATAATTATTGAAGAGAATTAAAAATGTAAGAATTTTACGCCGCTTGCAGGGCTCGAACCTACGACATTCTGGTTAACAGCCAGACACTCTACCAACTGAGTTAAAGCGGCTTTCCGATAAGAGAATTTTTATTTTACCCTCGAACCTTCTTATACAAGAGATTCTTTGGATATAAGGTTTATGGGCCTGACCGGATTTGAACCGGTGACCGCTCGGTTATGAGCCGAGCGCTCTAACCTGACTGAGCTACAGGCCCCTATTGATTTTGGGATGTTATTAGTAGCTTATAGTATATCTTTAATAATAAAGTTTTTGCATATGTTTTATCTATTCTGGGAAGAATAGTATAAGAAGAAAAAATGCAAAAATCTTACGCCGCTTGCAGGGCTCGAACCTACGACATTCTGGTTAACAGCCAGACACTCTACCAACTGAGTTAAAGCGGCTTACGTTATCGGATGTGCACATTTTGCTCACCCTGTCGCGAACATTCCTAAAGCGATGATATTATTTATATATTTCGCTTGGAGTGGTTTCCACAACCATTTATGCATGAGAAATCTGATGATCCAGGTATTTGCTAACTCAGAACGTACCAGCCTGATGAGAACCTATGATCTTCCAGTCAGTTTATTTGGATTATTTCACTACTTTAGTTTTATT